>JAQTRE010000022.1 GCA_028711995.1 Dehalococcoidia bacterium
TATAACTCCCGAATTTCACAGTCGCTGTATTTCCGCAATGCGGGCAAATCACCTTGTTGTTATCCATATCTCACCTCAAACCAATAATAGGCCCTGGGACTGAAATCAACCAAATGCAAGCAGTAAGAAGCAATGCAAGCACTTGTAATCCACAGGCACTTTATAGTATAGTACAGCTACCATTCCCAAGGGATGAATAATGCGTATAACATGTCTTCAGGAAAATCTTAATCGGGCTCTAGGGATAGTCGGAAAAGCAATAGCTACCCGAACCACCTTGCCAATCACAAACCATATCCTTATCAGCGTAGACCAATCCCGCCTGAAACTGGCAGCCACCAACCTTGAGATTGCCATCAGTTGCTGGATCGGGGCACAGATAGAGGAAGAAGGATCTATCGCCATCCCGGCAGGACTTCTGATCGATTTTGTGAACTCCCTGCCGAGTGAAAAGATAGAGATGACTGTCGCTCCCGAAACCCTGACAATGGAGCTCAAGTGCGCCAAATTTGAAGCTCGCATCAGCGGACAGAAGGCTGATGAATTTCCCCCGATTCCAAGGGTGGGGGAAGGAATAACGGCAAGAGTAGCCCCTCATCCTTTGCGAACCGCTATAAACCAGGTCATCTTTGCAGCCGCAATGGACGACTCCAGACCAGTCCTTACCGGAAGCTATGCACACCTCCGCGGAGACAAACTGACGCTTGCTGCTGCTGATGGCTTCCGATTAGCGGTGCATACCCTGCCTTTGGCTGCGCCAATCGAGCAGGAAGTGGGCATCATCATCCCATCGCGTTCCCTGAGAGAACTGGATCGGCTTCTTCGAGATCAGGATGAGCCTGTTGAATTAACAATTAATCCGCAAAGAAGCCAGATACTTTTCCGCCTCAAGAGTGCGGAGATCGTCTCGCAACTCATACAGGGCACATTTCCTAATTACGGTCAACTCATTCCCCAAGGCTACACCACTCGAGCCATGGTGAATGTGGCAGAATTCCTCCGGGTTACCAAGAGCGCATCGGTCTTCGCCCGCGATGGGAGCGGCATTGTGCGGCTTACGCTAACACCCAGCAATGGACTTCCCACCGGAAGGATCGTGGTCACTGCTCGGGCGGAAGAGGTGGGCGACAATCTCGGAGAAATCGAAGCCGTCATTGAAGGAAAAGATTCCAAAATCGCATTTAACAGCAAGTATCTGATGGACGTATTCGGCGTACTCAACGATGAGCAGGTGGCCTTCGAGACCACCAATCCTTCAAGCCCGGGGGTTTTTCGTCCCATAGGCGATGATGACTGGGTTCAGGTGATTATGCCGATGTTTGTTCAATGGTAAGTGAAAGAGAGTCATAGTGAGCAAGAAAAATGAAATCATCCGCATTGCCAAAGAAGATGGGCGGACATCTTTGACCGAAGTCGAATCCAAAGAGATCATCGCAGAGGCAGGAATAAGAGTAGTCGAAACCAAACTGGCCAAGACAAAAAAAGAGGTCGTCTCCATCGCTAAAGAGATGGGTTTCCCGGTAGCGATGAAGATCGTCTCTCCCGATATCATTCACAAGAGCGATATCGGGGGTGTTAAGCTGGGCATAAAGAACACGACGGAAGCAACCAGAGCCTACAGCGAGATCATGGCCGCTGCAAACCAAAAAGAGCCAGAGGCAAGGATATATGGCGTATCGGTCCAGAAGATGTCCCGTCCGGGCGTAGAAGTGATCATGGGCATGTCCAAGGACGCGCAGTTTGGGCCGGTGCTCATGTTTGGACTCGGTGGCGTCTTCGTGGAAGTACTCAAGGACGTTTCTTTCCGAATTGTTCCTTTAGTGCCAAGGGATGCCACCCAAATGATTCAAGAGATAAAAGGATATCCGGTACTCAAGGGATATAGAGGGCAAGAGCCGGCCAACATCACCAGCCTGGAAGAGACGCTGCTGAAACTTTCAAGCTTCATCGAACAGACGCCCGAGATCAGAGAGCTCGATCTTAATCCGATGTTCGCGTACCCTGATGGAGTGATAGCGGTGGATGCCAGAATAATACTTGAGCCCCAGATCCAATAAAGAAAGGACGAATGGAATGGTTCGATTGAGACTTCAGCGAGTAGGCAGGAGACACCAGGGAAGCTACCGGATAGTGGCGACGGAGATCCGCGCGCCGCGGGATGGAGCGTTTGTCGAGATCATCGGGCATTATAACCCCCTGGTCGACCCGGCAACGATCACCATAGACGAAGAGAAGGCTTTGAAATGGCTTAGAGTAGGAGCCCAACCGTCAGCAACGGTCAAGAGCTTGCTTCAAAAACAAGGAATTCTGGAGAAATTGAACTCGGAGAAAAAGAAATGAAAGAGCTCATCGAGTATATTTCCAGAGCTATTGTAGATAATCCCGACAAAGTGAAGGTTACCGAAGTCCCCGATGAGAATGGGGTTATTTTCAAATTGGAAGTAGCGTTGGAAGATAAGGGCAAAGTTATCGGCAAACAAGGACAAACCGCCAGGGCCATCCGAACCTTGCTCAGAATTGCAGCAGTAAGGCGTGGCATTCACGCCTCCCTAGAAATCGTCTAGTCCGGCAACAAAAAAACAGTGCCTAACACGGAATCCGAAAAGCAGACGGAAAGCCATGATTTCTTGACAGTGGGATATATCCGCGGGCACTGGGGTATTCACGGAGAGGTCACAGTTGAGGTGATGACCGATTTCCCTGACCGGTTCGAACCTCAGCGGAAATTGTATCTCGATGGCCACCCTCTGACCATTGAGAGAAGCCATCCCCACAAAGGCTATTTCATACTCAAACTCAGCACCATAGATGACATCCCCTCTGCCGATAAACTCCGCGGGAAAGCCTTGGAGATACCATTGCGTGAAGCCCACACCTTACCCGAAGGAGAATACTATCGTTTCCAGCTTGTAGGACTTGAGGTGGTGACTACTGAAGGGGAATCGGTGGGCAGAATCACCGAGATTCTGCCCACCGCCAGCAACGATGTCTACATAGTGCATGGCCCTCGAGGAGAAATCCTCATCCCCGCTATTTCAGATGTAGTTAAGTCCATCGACATCACGAAGGGGCAACTGATCATCGAAGTCATTAGCGGGCTATTGGACTGACCAACAACAACACTCTATTTTACTTCGACGGCAGCGCCTGCTGCTTCCAGCTTCGCCTTCATGGCAGCGGCTTCTTCTTTGGTCACGCCCTCTTTTACGGGTTTGGGAGCAGCTTCCACCAACTCCTTGGCTTCCTTCAATCCCAATGCAGTGACCTCACGGACCGCTTTTATCACGTTGATCTTGCTCTCACCAAAGCTCTTGAGAATAACAGTAAACTCTGTCTGTTCCTCTACTGCCGGCGCTGCTGCGCCTCCTGCGGCTGGAGCAGCCATGGCAACCGGCACTGCTGCACTAACGCCAAACTCCTCCTCCAGGGCCTTCACCAATTCCGCCAGTTCCATGACGGTCATCTGCTTAATAGCCTCGATCAACTTATCCTTACCTAGCGACTCTGTCATTTTATCCTCCTTCTAACTGTTTGGCTCTAGCCTGCAACAGACCAACAAGCCCCTGTAAATTGCCATTCAAAACATTTAACAACCTGCTAATGGGCGATTGGACAAGCCCAACACACCTGGCGATAAGTTCCTCTTTGGGAGGAAGTCTGGATATCACCTCGATATCCGCTTCCGTTAGCAGCCTATCACCAAGAACTCCACCCTTTACGCTGATGGCTCCTTTTGAAGAACGCAGGTAGTCCATCACCACCTTGGTCGGTTGGACCACATCATCATACCCGATTGCCAGAGCCGTTGGGCCTACCAGAAACTTGGAAAGATCGGCCTTCCCGGATTCAGTGGCAGCAAAAGCCGCCAAAGTATTCTTGACTACGCGATAGTCAACCTTTTGTTCTCGCAGTTTTGCTCTCAGCTCAGATATCCCTGCCACAGTGAGCCCTCGATAGTCAGTGGCGATCACGAACTCTGCACGATCGAGCATTTCTTTTATTTCTGCGATCAACTCCGCTTTTGCTTCTTTATTTGCCATCTTTCTTCCCTCTTATAAAGGCGTTTATACAAAAAAGAGCCCTCGCACTCAAACACAAGGGCTCCTCACTCGCATGAACTCACGAAAATCAGGATCACCTCGGCAGGCATTAATTTAAGCTTTTCAGCACCCACTTTCTGTGGTGTATCTTCAAATCACCAGTTTATCGTATGTCCGGCTTTCTCTCCTTCAGAACTAGGATGCGCCACTCTCAAGTATCGGCCTGACATCCAGCCCTATACCAGGACCCATGGATGTTGCGAGTGAAACGCTTCGGATGAATTGCCCCTTGGCTCCGCTCGGTCTTGCACCGGCAACGGCCTCAACCACTGACGCCATATTTTCAAAGAGCTTCTCCTCGGAAAAACTCGCCTTGCCAATGGGAAGATGGATCAGTGCTGTCTTGTCCAGCTTGAACTCCACTCTTCCTTTTCTCACTTCAGCAATCGCCCGGGGCAAGTCACCGGCATTGACAACAGTCCCAGACTTCGGATTAGGCATAAGTCCGCGTCGTCCAATGATTTTCCCCAGCTTGGCTATCTTCGGCATCATGTCCGGGGTAGCGATAGCCACATCAAATTCCAGCCAACCGCCTTCTATCTGTTTGACCAGGTCTTCACCCCCAACATAATCCGCCCCTGCATCTCTAGCAAGCTTATCCCCTTCTCCCTGGGTGAACACCAGAACCCTCACCCGCTTACCTAAACCATTAGGAAGGGATGCCACCCCTCGAACCTGTTGATCCGCATGGCGAGGATCGACCCCGAGACGGAAGTGGATTTCAACCGTCTCATCGAACTTAGTGAAGGAAATTTTCTTTGCCAGAGCCACAGCCTCTTTTGGAGCGTACAGCTTATCTTTTTCCACTAGCTTGGCTGCTTCTTGATATTTCTTACCATGATTTGCCATGATTAGTTCGATCCTTCGCTTTTCATTACTTCAATCCCCATGCTTCTTGCGGTCCCTTCGACGATCCGCATGGCGCCATCAACATCGATGGCGTTTAAATCCTTCATCTTTATCTGCGCAATCTCTTTGACCTTGTCACTGGTTACACTTCCTACTTTCTTCGCTCCAGGTGTCTGGCTCCCCTTTTCCAATTTGGCAGCCTTCTTCAACATATCGGCTACAGGTGGCGCCTTGATTATAAATGTGAATGACCGATCGTCGAAGATGGTGATCTCGGCCGGGACAATCGATCCGGCTTGAGATGCCGTGCGATCGTTGTACTCCTTGCAAAAGGCCATGATGTTAACTCCGTGCTGCCCCAAGGCAGGCCCCACGGGAGGAGCAGGAGTCGCGGCTCCCGCAGGAAGTTGGATTTTGAGAATTGTCTTTACTTTCTTTGCCATAATTAAATCGTTTGCACCTGTGATAAGTCGAGTTCAATCGGAGTCTCCCGCCCAAAGAAAGACACCATAACTCGTACTTTCCCCTTCTCAAGGTTAATATCGCTCACGGTCCCAATGAATTCAGCAAAGGGCCCATCTACGATTCGAATGTTGTCTCCTGCAGAGAAACCAATCTTCACTTTTGGAACAGTGGAGCTCATCCGATTCAGTATGCCTTGGACTTCTTCTTCATCCAGCGGTATGGGTCGGCTTCCCGATGCCACAAATCCAGTGACTCCAGGCGTGTTACGGACCACATACCAGCTTTCCTCATCCATTTTCATTTGAACCAGAACATAGCCCGGAAGCATCTTCCGTGCTATGGTGCGCCGTTCTCCACCTCTGATCTCGATCTCATTCTCTGTAGGCACCACAACCTGAAAGATCTTGTCCCTCACATCCATGAACTCAATCCTGTTATCCAGATTGGCCTTGGTACGTTCCTCATAACCCGAATAGGTGTGAATCACATACCAGTTTTTCCCGTTCCCTTCCATTAAACCTCACTTTATCAGGACTGTGTCCGTGAACTTGGCAAAAACCCAGTCGAGACCCCCAAGCGCAACCGCCATGGCCGCTGTCACAACCAACACGATCACCGTAAGACGAGCTGCATCCTCCCTAGAGGGCCAAGCGACTTTCTTCAACTCAGCAACTATATCCCTCACAAACTGGAATCGGGGCTTAGCCTCTTTCGTTGCCGCAAGTTGTCGCTTCATCTTATGGCTACCTCATTTACCTTCGCGGTGTGGAGTATGAACGCGGCAACGAGGACAGTATTTATTGAGCTCCAACCGCGCAGGATCATTCCGTTTGTTCTTGGCTGTAGTGTAAGTTCTCTCCTTGCACTGACTGCAAGCAAGAGTTATTGTAATGCGTGTATCACCTTTCTTTTTTGCCATTCTAGCTATTTCAGATTAAAATCTCTGCTCCACGAATTTAGGCGACTTTAGTTATAACCCCAGAGCCCACTGTCCTCCCACCTTCCCTGATAGCAAACCGCAAACCCTCCTCAAGCGCCACCGGGGTTATCAACTTTATTTTCATCAGAACATTGTCACCAGGCAATGCCATTTCAACACCGGCTGGCAATTCAAGTGCTCCAGTGATATCCATCGTTCGGATATAAAACTGGGGCTTGTATCCGCTAAAGAACGGCGTATGCCTTCCGCCCTCCTCTTTCGACAACACATAGACTTGACCGCTGAAATCCGTCAGCGGCTTGATCGATCCAGGCTTTGCCAGCACCATGCCCCGTTCAATATCTTCTCGCTCAATCCCTCGGATCAAGCATCCCACTGCATCGCCGGATAAACCTTCCGTTAATTGTTTGTGGAACATCTCAACACCGGTCACCACAACTTTTCTCGTCGTGCCCAGCCCTACTATCTCCACTTCTTCTCCTACCTTGACCTTGCCCCGCTCTATTCTGCCTGTAGCTACAGTTCCACGACCTTTGATACTAAACACATCTTCTACCGGCATCAGGAACGGCAAGTCTATTTTGCGCTCGGGAAGCGGGATATAGTTGTCAACGGCATCCATCAATTTCAAAACTTGGCCACACCACTGACACTCCCGCTTGCCGCACCCGCACTCCAACGCCTTGACCGCGCTGACACGTATTATCGGAGTATCAGTAGGGAAACCATATTTCGGCAATATATCTTCCCTCAACTCCATCTCAGTCACTTCAAGCAAATCAGCGTCGTCAACAATGTCTACCTTGTTCAGGGCAACAACGATTGACGGCACGTTCACCTGACGCGCTAAGAGCAGGTGCTCACGCGTTTGCGGCATAGCCCCATCATCCGCCGCCACCACTAATATGGCGCCATCCATCTGCGCTGCGCCGGTAATCATATTCTTGATATAGTCAGCATGTCCCGGACAATCTACGTGAGCATAATGGCGCTTCTCCGTCTCGTATTCAATGTGAGCAATAGCAATGGTAACACCCCTGGCCTTCTCTTCAGGAGCGTTATCAATACTATCAAACGCACGGAAGCTCACTTCAGGATTACTAGCCGCCAACACCTTTGTGATTGCCGCTGTGAGCGTCGTCTTACCATGATCCACATGCCCGATTGTACCAACATTGAGATGTGGCTTCTTACGTTCAAAAACTTTCTTGGCCATGTTCAAATTCCTCCTTAGTTTCTCTCAACATTCGCTACTTAGCTTCGCCAAACCCGAATGGCAACCCCACTCTCACCAAGAAAAAGGTCACGATTAAGCCCCCGATCAGGCTTGAACTGATGGCCTCACCCTTACCAAGGGTGCGCTCTACCACTGAGCTACGGGGGCATACCGGTAGAGCTACAGTGCATAGACTTTATGATTGTACTTCACTGACGAATGGGTGTCAATAGAAGATCCAGCGGCATCTAGTCAATGCAGTTCATGGCCATGCGCATAACACGCATTATAAACAAGTGGAGGGGGTAGGATTCGAACCTACGTAGCCTTTCAGCGGCAGATTTACAGTCTGCTGGTATTAGCCGCTCACCCACCCCTCCTCAATAAGCCCGGAAGGGGATTCGAACCCGCTAACCTGCCGATTACAAGTCGGCCGCGCTACCATTGCGCCATCCGGGCTCATACTTCCATTCTTACAGGAATAGTAGTATAAACTGAGTGTGTTCGAAAGTCAAGGCGAATCTGAGGCCCTCAATCCGGGAAAAGAGCCCCTTACTCGCGCACAACCGTGTTCTTCAGTGTGCCTATGCCGTCAATCTTGACCTCAACGGTATCGCCCGGATTCATCGGCCCGATACCCGATGGGGTTCCCGTAGCAATAACATCACCAGGCAAGAGCGTCATCACCCCGGAAATAAAATTGATAAGCCTGTCAATGCCAAAGATCAAGTCGCTGGTGCTGATAGACTGTTGCCTTTGGCCATTGAGGAATGTCTGCAGCATCAGATCATCCGCCTCAATCTCCGTCTCAATCCACGGCCCTATTGGCGCAAAAGTGTCATACCCTTTGGCTCGAGTCCATTGGCCATCATCCCGCTGATTATGCCGCTCCGAGACATCATTGAAGCAAGTATACCCCAATACGTATTCCTTTGCCTTGCCTTCAGATACATGCCTGGCACTTTTGCAGATAACCACACCCAACTCCCCTTCATAATCCACCCGTCTGGATTCCCTCGGCAACACAATCTGATCATCGGGGCCAATGACCGCCGTAGAAGGTTTAAGGAAGATCAATGGCACTCGGGGGATGGACATTCTGGTCTCCACAGCATGACTGCGGTAATTTAACCCCAGGCAAACAATCTTTGACGGCATACAGGGAGCAAGCAACTTCACTTCTTCCAAATGATATGTGCTCCCGTCCATCAACAGACGAGTAAACGGTCCTCCCCTCAACCCACGGATCAAGTCCTTTTCCATCACGCCGTATTTGACCTTGCCAGAGCAAGAAAACCGAACGATACGCATTTGATCTCCTGTTACAGAATTCCTCTTCCTCGATGGGGGAGTCTGGATAAGGGGAGACAGGACCACCTCACTTTGGGTGATCCCTCATTGATGAAGGACTCCCGTTGACACTCAACGCTGTTCGCCCAAAAACTGAAGCAATGCCTCGGCTGCAGGGGAAAGCACTTTCAGTTTCCGGTGGACAACAAAGAAATCACGGCGGAGTTCCAGCCCTTCAATATCCATCACTTTGATCAATCCCAATTTGATTTCATGCTGAACTGCTCTTCGGGACACGATAGAGACTCCTGCTCCAGATTCGACCGCCACCTTGACAGCAGTGGTACTCCCCAGCGTCATAGCAATATTCAGATCATCTACACTCAGCCCAGATTCCCTCAGCTTCTGTTGAGCAATCGTTCGGGTACCGGAGCCGATCTCTCTGGCAATGAAGGGAACCCTTTTGAGCTCTTCCAATGTCGCCTTTTCCGCGGCAAACCAGCTGTTCCGAGCCGGGGCAATCAACACTAGTTCATCGGTTACAAACCGGGCGAAAGTGAGTTTCTCATTCTTCTCGCTGGCTCCTACTACACCGACCTCCACTTCACTGGCGAGTACCTTGTCTGCAATACTCTTGGTATCACCGACAGCCATGGTGATCACTATCCCCGGATGAGCCTCTTTGAATTTCTGCAGAAGGCGAGGGAGAATATACTCGCCGGGAATCGTGCTCGCGCCAACACTGACCTCGCCCCAAAAGAGACCTTGAAGTTTCCGGATAGACTGCTCTGCTTCCAAAGTCAGGGCAAGAACCTGAGAGGCATACCGATGCAGAATCTCGCCGCCTCTGGTGAGCGTAGTGATGCGCCCTCCGCGATCAAACAGCTTGGTTTGGAGCTCCTGCTCCAGTGAGGCAATCTGGAAACTGATCGTCGGTTGAGTCAGTCCCAGCGTTTCACCCGCCAGAGAGAAACTCTTCTTCTCCGCTACAGCACAAAATGTTTTGAGTTGCTTGATATCCATCAGGATCCTCAGCGCAGTTATAGAAATTCTAGATGAAATCGCAGGCAGTTGCAATGTCCAGTCTCATCCCACCGCTACCACTGCACGCTCTTCGACTGTGCCATTCCTGCAGAGACGCCAATCACATGACATCAAGTAACATGATGGGTACATTTTCCTTCGTATGGTATATAATTCAGGCATAGTGGCGTCAAAAGAGGACTTCCGAAATCTTCCCAGCGTGGATAAGCTTCTCGTGGAGAAGCGCATTGCCCGTCTCGTCGGGGAATACTCGCACGATACGGTCACCAATGTAGTGCGTCGATATCTGGAAGAACTGCGCGAATCCATGAGCCAGAGCAATCCCTGTCCAACCTTCGATCAGATTGCCATCACCGCCGAATCCAGAATCCAGTCTCTGGGAACCGTCGGCCCCAAGGCGGTGATCAACGCCACCGGAGTGATCCTCCACACCAATCTGGGCCGATCCCCCCTCAGTCCGGAAGCGATCATCGCTATGAAATCGGCCTCAGAGGGATTCAACAACCTGGAGATCGACCTCGAGAGCGGCAAGCGAGGCTCCCGCCATGTTCATGTCGAGCGTTTATTATGTCAACTAACCGCCGCTGAGGACGCCCTGGTTGTCAATAACAATGCTGCAGCTGTACTCCTGGGGCTCAGCGCGCTGGCCAAAAGAAAAGAGGTCATTGTATCGAGGGGACAGGCGGTGGAGATCGGCGGAGGCTTCCGCATCCCCGATGTGATGCGCCAGAGCGGAGCCAAACTGGTGGAGGTGGGAACCACCAATCGAACTTATCCGGCCGACTATGAGCAAGCGATCACTCCTCGAACTGCCGCCCTGCTGCGGGTTCACTCCAGCAACTTCAAAGTGGTTGGGTTCGCTCAGGAAGTAACCATAGAAGAGATGGCTGATCTAGGCAAGAGACGGGGCATTCCCGTGTTTGACGATCTAGGCAGCGGCTGTCTTCTGGATACCACAGTGTTCGGTCTGGATGCCGAGCCGAGGGTACAGGATAGCGTTGCGGCCGGTGCAGGACTGACCTTCTTTTCAGGGGATAAGCTCCTGGGTGGGCCGCAAGCGGGCATCATCGTGGGAGAAAAGCATCTGATAACCAAACTTAAAAAGCATCCGCTGGCGCGGGCAATGCGCATCGACAAGATCCGGCTGGCGGCACTTTCGGCCACGCTCATCCACTATCTCAAGGGAGAAGCCCTGTGTAAAATCCCGATCTGGCGCATGATTTCTTCTCCTCTCAACGAGATCGAAAGGCGCGCCAACCAGTGGGCGCAGGAAATCGGCGAACTGGCCAGTACGATAGCCGGAGAGTCCACAGTGGGTGGCGGAAGCCTGCCGGGAAGTACGCTGCCGACTCGCCTGACCACCATCCAGATACCCAGCAATACAAAGGTAATGGACCTAGCACAAAAGCTGAGACTGGCCTCCATGCCGCTGATAGGTCGCATCGAACACAAGACTCTGGTCCTCGATCCCCGAAGCGTCCTTCCTGAACAAGATGCCGACATGCTTCAGGCCGTACGCAAAGTCCTCTTGACCATGCCTTGACCCTTTCTGAAGGGGGATCATACTCTACTGCCTAGGTTTTTTGACCCGCCCTTGCATCTTGGCTTCGTTGGCTTTCAGGGCAACGAGTTTCGGGTCCAGATTGCCGGGTCCGCCGCAATCAGGGATGTAGCAAGTAACATCGCTATAGACACATTTAGACTGACACGAAGGGCATACATCTGGAGGCGCTTCAGCTTCAAAGACATAGTCGCATTCACTGCAAATCCACCAAGTCACGTTCCCCTCCTTCTGCGAAAAATCGAGGCTATTGTAGCATAAGGAAACCTTTTATCATGAGGCCGATGAGAAGTCTCACCGGAATGTTTCAGCATTCCTTTTGGGAGGGCCTGACCACAAATATCGGGCTGGAGATTCGCTTGAGGACTTTTCCCGCAACACTGCCATAGGGTAGCTGCGCTCGTCCTGATCGCCCACAGGTTGACAAAAAGACGAGATTGAACGGATGTCCCTGTGCATAGTTTATGATCTCGCTGGCAGGATCACCTACCACTGTCTCTGATTGTACCTTGAGTCCAGCATCGCGAAGACGTTTCTCCACTCCGCGCAGATAGTCCTCGCAATCGCTCAGGGATTCCACTACTTTCGGAACTGCGTCAGATTTCGGCTTTGGGGATATCGTCGATTTCAGCGTATCCGAGGGGATAGGTGCAGGCTCATAAACTCTGAGCAGAATTACCTCTACCAGCTCACCCCCCCGCTGTCTGGCAACCGCCTCAACATGCGGGAGTACTGCTTCCGCCATCTTCGAACCATCCAACGCAACCAGAAATCTCGTATCCGGCCACTCGTTATGAACGATCTCCCCGGGTACTGTCGCCGGAACCAACCAAACAGGGACAGTAGAAGTACTGAGAACTCGAAGAGCCACACTGCCTACACCCCAAACACCGATTCCTGAATGCCCATGAGTTGACATGAGAATCAAATCAACATTATGTTTTTCAGCGAGGCGAAGCACCTCTTGTTCGGGTTTGCCGACCACCATTTCACCTCGCGCTTTTGGAGCCCTGCCCCTTGTTTCAAAAGATGCAGTCGTTTTGACGTCCCCAAAATCACGACTCGCAATCTCGACAATCTGATTGATATATGCTCGATGCATCGGAGCCATTTCCGCTTCCTCCGGATCGCAAACATTCATGAATATCGGGTCCAGGTTGAGTCTGCGAGCAAGCTGCATCGCGTACTCGAACTCTATCTCGGCCACATTCGAACCATCCAACGGAACAAGCATTTTCTTGTACATAGGATACCCCCGATTAAAGATTCAAGAGTGGATATCGCGCATGTAGCTCATGGCCCTGATTAATGAGAGAATTGTATCATGCCCGGGCCACGATGTCAGTATTCTACTTCTTCGAGGTGAAAGGCGCCCAGCCGAATCCTCATATATAGCAAAATCCCCCCACCGCAAGCTGTGGGGGGATTTGTTTCGGTAAACGATTCGGGCGATCTTAAGCGCCGATCTGTTCCAAGATCACTTTCCGATGATGTCTGGCATCGCCAAAATAGTACTCGCTGGCAAGGGCTTTCCGGTAATGAATGGTGACGTCATGCTCCAGCATGAAGCCATTCCCGCCGTGGATTCTCATACCGCCAAAAACGACTCTGCGGAAAGCATCGCTGGCCCATCCTTTGGCAATGGCCACTTCCTTGGCACAAGGGATACCTTCCGATAGCATCCAAGCCGCATCATAAGTAGTAAGCCTCATCGCATCCACATCGATCGCCATGTCAGCACCGCGATGCTGGATCGCCTGGTAAGATCCGATAGGCTTACCAAATTGGACGCGCTCCTTGGAATACTGGGATGACATCGCTAATATCGCCTCAGCGCCACCGAGCATCTCGGCACACTTGGCGATAGTACACATCTCTAAAACCTTCTGGAAACCGTGCCAGCCTTTATCCACTTGCCCCAAAACAGCACTGGCCGAAACCTTCACATTGTTGAAGCGGACATTACACTGCCTCGATCCATCCAGCGGCTTAAGCACCGTGACTTCCACGCCAGGGGTGGTCCGATCAATCAGGAACAACGTGACGCCATCCTGTTCGCCCTGAGCCTTACTCGTCCTGGCAAAACAGATGATGTAATTGGCCGTATCCGCTTCCGGAACAAACTTCTTCACGCCTGAGAGAACAAATTGGTCTTTTTCTTGAGTGGCCTTCACATCGATTCCCGAAGCATCGTATTTGACTTCTTCTTCCACGATAGCAGAGGTGAGAAGCAATTCGCCCGTGCAAAGCGAGGGGAGGATTTGTTTTTTCTGCTCTTCTGTTCCCATGTGAAGGACAGCCAGCCCGCTGGTGACAGTGGAAAAGAATGGGCCAGGAAGACCAGCACGCCCCATCTCCTGGAGGAGCACCACTAAATCAAGGAAGCTCCCCCCCTCACCACCGTATTGCGGAGGGAACGCCAACCCCATCCACCCCAGATCCGCCATCTCTTTCCACAACTCAGGAGGAGGATTTTCCCCTTCATCCATCAGCTTTCTAACTTCCGGTCCGGGACATCTGTTGATGAGAAAATCCCGAGACATTTTCTGCAGCATCTCTTGTTCTTCATTCAGATCAAAGTCCACCTTAAACCTCCTGCTTTATGTAACGTGCAAACGAACGGCCTATCCCCGCAAACATCGCCCACACCCATAGCCGATGATGCCATCAAACCAAAGGTCATCGTAGCACAGGTACAATTTGTCTGTCAACAGAGTTTTGGGCATTCCGGCTCTATCCGGCCCACACTGACTGCTAGAAAATCCCATCACCAAGAGACATTTGTGAAATCCGTCAGCAAGATGATATAATTACCCCGGTTTGAAAACCAAAGGGATCAAGCTATACTCAGCAACAACAGCCCAGTCAACCGGCAGGTAAGAGAGTCGAGAACAAAAAAAAGACCGTCCGAGCGTGGATGGGAAAGGACAAGGTAAGGGGGTTATGGCAAAAACAACAGAGAATAATCCAAGCAACAAGAGAACCAGCTGTAAAAGAGGTACCCCAAAGGGAGTCAATCTGCTGCGTGAGCCATTCTTGAACAAAGATACCGCATTCACCGAGCAGGAGCGGGACAGTTGCGGCATTCGTGGTTTTCTGCCGCCGTATGTTCTCTCTCAGGATGAGCAGGTCAAGCGGGTTATGGAGAACTACCACAAGAGAGCAACTCCTTTTGAAAAGCACATCTATCTCCGGTCAATTCAGGACTCCAATGAGGACCTATTCTATCGGGTGGTCATGGATAATGTCACCGAGATGATGCCGCTCATCTACACGCCGGTGGTCGGACAAGCATGCCAGGAGTTCAGCCATATTTTCGAGAAGCCGCGAGGCCTTTTCATTACGCCGAAAGACAAGGGGAAGATCGCCGATATCCTCCGAACTTGGCCACAGAAAGACGTGCGCATTATCGTGGTCACCGACGGCGAGCGAATTCTGGGACTTGGAGACCAGGGCGCTGACGGAATGGGTATCCCGATCGGCAAGCTTTCCCTCTATATCGCCTGCGCCGGCATCAATCCGGCACAGTGTCTCCCCGTAACGCTCGATGTTGGAACCAATAGCGAAGCCAAGCTCAATGACCCTCTTTACATAGGCATACGGGAGAAACGTCTTCGGGGACAGGCCTACGACGATTTGGTGGAAGAGTTTATCGTGGCAACCCAGGAGGTCTTTCCCGAACCATTGATCCAGTTCGAGGATTTCGGCAACACCAACGCCTTCCGTCTATTGACCAAGTATCGAGACCGGATTTGCACTTTCAATGATGATATCCAGGGAACAGGATCTGTTATCGTATCGGGCCTATATTCTGCCATGCGAATAACCGGGGGCAAGTTAGAAAAGCAAAAGATACTGTTCCAGGGCGCCGGCGAAGCGGGGACAGGAATCGCCGATTTGATCGTCGCCGCAATGATAGAAGAAGGGCTGTCCGAAGAGAAGGCACGGCAGCAGTGCTGGTTTGTGGACTCCAAAGGATTGGTCATCAAGAGCCGGACTGACTTGGCCGAGCACAAGCTCCCTTACGCTCACGAGCATAAGCCGGTGACGGATTTCCTTTCTGCCGTTGAAGCACTCAAGCCAACAGTGATCATCGGAGCCTCTGCCCAGCCCAAAACATTCACTCAGTCGATTATAGAGGCTGTGTCGAAGATCAACGAAAGGCCGATCGTGTTCGCCATCTCGAACCCAACATCTAAAGCCGAATGTACCGCTGAAGAAGCATACAAATGGTCGAAAGGCCGCGCCGTGTTCGCCAGCGGCAGCCCATTCGACCCCGTGACGCTCAACGGCAAAACGTTTGTGCCGGGCCAGGGAAACAACGCCTATATCTTCCCGGGGGTGGGAATGGGCGCTATTGCATGTGGGGCCAAGCGTGTGACAGACGAAATGTTCTCTGCCGCTGCCAAAGCGCTGGCCGGGGAAGTAGCTGAGTCTGATCTGGAGAAAGGGCGCATCTATCCACCCTTGAGCATGATTCGACATCTTTCCGCAGTCGTTGCCACCGCAACAGCGGAAGTGGCTTTCAAGCGAGGCTTGACGAAAAAACGCAAACCCGCCGATATTGTGGCGTTCATGAAATCCCAGATGTACGATCCAAAGTACTAGACTTAAGCTAGCTGGGACCTTCTGAAGAAACAGGCCCAGTTCGTCAAGCAGCCATCAAAGGGCCGCTGAAAACCGATATTTTCAGCGGCCCTCCTATTTTCCCTTAAAGTTTTTGTCGTCTTGAAGCGCTCTACGAGATGGAGTAATATAGTGTAAGTGATTATCGGTCGTGCCCCTGTAGCTCAGAGGATAGAGTACCGGCCTCCGGAGCCGGGTGCGAGAGTTCGAGTCTCTCCAGGGGCGCTATAGAGGCCAGCAGTCAAAAATCCGCACTCAACCTATTCACAACTGCTGACCGCAGGCCGAAAAATAAAGGAGGTCAGTTTTGCCTATAACAGAAGTTCGTTGGCACGGCCGGGGAGGACAAGGCGCAGTAACTTCTGCCGAACTAGTCGCCCTTGCTGCCATCGAGAAAGGGAAGTACGGCCAATCGTTCCCCAGCTTCGGGCCTGAGAGAAGAGGCGCTCCGGTGCAGGCCTTCCTCAGAGTGGACGATGAGCCCATCAGAGTGAGAGCGGAGATATCCGAGCCGGATGTAGTAGTGGTTCTCAATCCAGACTTGCTCCGCGTGGTTAATGTGACTTCGGGTCTCAAGAAAGGCGGGACCCTGATCGTCAACACCAAACGGCCGCTGGCAGAAATCAAAGCTGCTTATGGCAATGGTTTCCGAGTAGCCACCGTCGATGCCACCAAGATCGCCAAAGAGACAATCGGTCTGGCCATCACCAACACCACCATGATCGGGGCTTTGTTGAAGGTTGCCGGTTTGGTTACGCTCGACGACATGAGCGGGCCATTGCAGCATCGTTTCGGAAAGGTGGCCGATAAGAACGACGCCTCGATGAGACGGGCCTATGCAGAAATCGCTATGGAGGACCGCTAGAATGGCTGACTTGACGTGGAAGGAAATAGAAACCGGCAATATTGTAAGCCAGCCCGGAAACGCCAAATCGTACCGCACCGGCGATTGGCGCTCGGAGAGACCCATCCGAGATCAGTCCAAATGCAACAAGTGCGGTTTGTGCTGGATATACTGCCCGGAAGCCGCAATTCATCCCATAGAAGACGGCCTTTTTGAAACCAATCTGTTCTTCTGCAAGGGATGCGGCATCTGCATGGTGGAATGCCCAAAACAGGTGATCAAGATGGTCGAGGAGGAAGAGTGATGGCCAAGGGTAAAAGAGTTGGAATGGAGGGCTCCATTGCTATCGCTGAGGCAGTGAAGCTGGCCGATACGGATGTCGTCGCCGCATATCCCATCACTCCGCAGACTCACATCGTGGAGAGCCTGGCGGAGATGGTGGCTAACGGAGAGCTGGATGCCGAGTATATCCCGGTGGAATCCGAGCATTCAGCAATGAGCGCCTGCCTGGGATCTTCGGCAGTCGGAGCGCGCACGTTCACCGCCACCGCCGGACAGGGACTGGAGCTGATGCATGAAGCGCTTTACATCGCAGCCTCTTCCCGCTTACCGATCGTGATGGCTGTGGCCAATCGAGCCCTCTCTGCACCACTGAGCGTCTGGGGAGACCACTCAGACGTGATGGCGGTCCGGGAAACGGGCTGGATTCAGGTTTTCGCCGAGAACGGTCAGGAAGCTCACGACCTGACTTTCTGGGCATTTCGCGTCGCGGAGGACCCGGAGGTTTTATTCCCGGTGATGGTTCATGTGGACGGCTTCAACCTTTCCCATGTGACCGAGCCCCTTTTCCTGAGAGATAAGGCAGATGTGGATAAGTTCCTTCCCCCGAACAAATATCCCACACCTCTGCATCCGGATAAGCCGGTCACCATGGGCGCCTTTGGGCCGCCCGCCATCTACACCGAAACCAAGAAGGCCCAGGATGTGGCCTTTATGAAATCAAAAAAGACAATCCTGAAGGGATTCAAAGAGTTCGCCAAAATCTTCGGCCCTACGTATTCGCCCATTGAGACGTATCAAGCTGAAGATGCAGACACTCTCCTCATCACCATGGGCAGCCTGAGCGAAACGGCCAGCGTGGCCATCGACACCATGAGAAAAGCCGGCAAGAAAGTCGGCCAGCTGAAAATCCGCCTGTGGAGGCCTTTCCCGCTGGATGAGTTCCGGAAGGCGGTGAGCAACGCCAAGACTTTGATCGTATTTGATCGCGCCCTCGCTTTCGGAGGGCAAGTGGGACCGGTTTGCTCTGAGGTCAAATCAGCGCTCTACGGCGAAGCCAACATGCCAAAGGTGGCAAGCTTTATCGGCGGCCTGGGCGGTCGCGACGTCACCGCCAAGGAATTCGAGTACATGATCACGCAAGGCATGAAGGTCGCCGGAAAACAGACAGAATACGAGATGATAGGGGTGCGAGAATGACACAGGCTACTGTCAAAATCGGAAAGCGCGAAATCACCACTGATGAACTTTTTGCCTCCGGTCACAGAGGATGTATCGGTTGCGGGGAAATGCTGGCGGTGCGATTGACGATGAAAGCCCTCGGCAGAGATGTGGTCATCTCCAATGCCACCGGATGCATCGAAATCGTTTCATCCCCCTTGCCGACCACCTCTTGGGAGGTCCCGTGGATTCATACCCTGTTCGAGAATACGGCTGCCGTGGCCTCCGGCGTGGAATCGGGATTGAAGGTGATGATGAGGAAGGGGCGCATCCCCCAGAAGCAGATTCACTCCATTGCCATTGCCGGTGACGGCGCTACGTCCGATATCGGGTTCCAGGCTCTTTCAGGCGCGCTGGAAAGAGGGCACGATTTCGTCTACATCTGCTTCGATAACGAAGCTTACATGAATACCGGAATCCAGCGCTCCAGTTCCACTCCGTATGGCGCTTCCACCACCACTGCGCCAGTGGGCAAAAAGAGCATCGGCCAGACCACTCAGAAAAAGAATATGCCGGAGATCGCTGTGGCCCACGGCATTCCCTATGTAGCCACAGCCTGCGCCAGCTATCCCTTCGACCTGATGGAGAAAGTCAAGAAGGCAGCCGACGTCAAAGGCCCAGCTTATGTACACGTCTTTTCCGTTTGCGATACCGGATGGCGGATTCCCACTAACCAGAGCGTCGCTGTCGGTCGGATGGCGGTACAGTCTGGCGTCTTCCCTCTCTACGAGGTGGAGAACGGCAAGTACAAGCTGAATATAGATCCCACGCTGAAGCCAGTGGCCGACTACCTCAAGAAACAAGGTCGCTTCCGCCACCTCTCCGACGCCGAGATTCAAAAGATTCAGGAGAGAGTGACTAGCGAGTACGCCAAGCTGAAAGAGAAGGTCGCTAGAAGCCAGGCTCCATCAGCCTAGATACGTTCTTGAAGTAATAAAAGAAGGAGCGTCCAAATGGACGCTCCTTCTTTTATGTCCGTTCCCCTTTCGTTCATGGTTCGACAAGCTCACCACGAACGGATCTCAGTCCGTGGCTCATCAGAACGACACACTCTTTTTACACTTTGCTTTATGTAAAGTCACTTTGTTTCTTTACCTTATCGACCAACCGGGTCATGGTCTCTCCCGCTCCGGCATGGATGCAAACATCGGCCCGGCCGTCCAGATCGGTGGAGTCCCGATTGACAATGACGAGCTTTGCACCCGACTGGAGGGCATATTGAGGCATGAATGCCGCCGGGTAAACCACCAGGGATGAGCCGATAACGATGCAGAGATCGCACTTCCGCGAGCGGATACTCGCTTCAGAAAGCACCACCGCCGGTAACTGCTCCCCAAAGAAGACGCCATCCGGCTTGAGAATGCCGCCGCAACCCTGGCAATAAGGAACATCCTCACCTCTCTTCACCCTCGCCTGAACTTCGTCCATGGGGAGCATCTTGCCACAACCCAGGCACTTCACCCGACTCATATTCCCATGAAGTTGAAAGACGATCTCAGGCGAATTCCCCGCTTTCTGATGAAGCTCATCGACGTTCTGGGTGATGATGCAGTCGAGCTTGCCCATTTTCTCCATTTCGGACAGGGCATAATGAGCGGCGTTCGGCTGGGCCGGGCTTGCCAGCTTGCTCGACTCGAAAAACTGCCAGTGCTTTTTGCGAATATCGTGGCTGGAAACAAACGCCTGATAGGTGAATTCATCGGGATCATACTTGGTCCAGATTCCTCCCGGGCTGCGAAAATCAGGAATTCCCGATTCCGTGCTGATCCCGGCACCAGTGAAGACCACAATCCGCTTGGATTTGACGATGAGATCGGCAGCTTTCTGGATGAGTTGATCAAGATTCTCACTTGGCATGGGTTATCCTCCAGATGCAGGGGCACGTTTAAAACACACCCCTACCGGAATCTTTTAGCAATCCGCTGTTCCATCTCCAACCCCTCGGCGAGCGGCAGGTCTAATCCTCTGGTGATCGCCTCCTTGGCATATCGGACGGCCCTGGGGTCATAGCACATGATCCGACGCGCCAAAGCCTCGGCCTCGGTGAGAAGATTGGCACGCGGCACCACTCGACTCACCAGTCCGATCCGCAAAGCCTCGAAAGCATTGATGCGCTCGGCAGTAAGAACGATTTCAGAAACCATTCCCTGCAGTACCAGCCGGGGCATCGTCTGGCTGCCTCCGGCGGTGGGAACCATGCCAAGGTTGGCTTCCGGAAGGCCGAACTGGGCATCTTCAGAGACGATACGGATGTCGCAGCACATCGCCATCTCAATCCCCGCCCCCAGGGCAAAACCGTGAATGGCGGCGATCATCGGCTTTTGAACGCTCAAAAACATGCCCCAGAGGTCTCGCTCCCAGCGCACCTGCCTACCGATTGTCTGAGAAGGTACAGTGCCGAATTCGGAGATATCGGCCCCGGCGGAAAAGGCTTTCTCTCCAGCGCCCTTGACGATCGTCACCAGCACCTCGTCGTCATCCTTGATCGCCGGAAGGACTTCGTAAAGCTCGTCCCGCATCTTGATGTTGACGGCATTGAGCGCTTTGGGCCGATTGAGCGTGATGGTAGCGATGCCTTCATTTTTCTCGTAGATAATATTCTCGAAGGCGCCCATCATTCCCCCTTAAACTCCGGAGTTCGCTTTTTCAAAAAGGCGTCGATGCCCTCGGCCCGGTCTTGGGTGCTCTGCAAGAGGAACGAGAGATCAGCCTCCAATCCGAGCCCCTGACCAAGAGTCATATCCATTCCCTTGCTGATCGCCTCTTTGCCGTAACGCTCGGCAATCGGCCCCTTGGAAGCGATCTTCTCCGCCAGCGCCTCAACAGAGGCAGCAAGTCCAGCCGAAGGAACCACCCTGTTGACCAACCCCACCCGATACGCCTCGTTGGCATCAATGATATCGGCGGTAAGGATCATCTCCAGCGCCTTGCTCTTGCCCACGATCCGCGGCAACCGTTGCGTTCCTCCCCCGGCGGGAATGGAGCCGCAAGCGACCTCCGGCAGCCCAAACTGCGACCCCTCTGCGGCAATCCTGATATCGGCAGCCAGCGCCAGTTCTAATCCGGCCTCCAGGGCATATCCGTCGATCGCCGCAATAACCGGAACATGCAGCCCTGCAATCGCTTTGGAAGCCATGTCAGCAGCGAGCAGACTCTCCGGATCGCCAACGTTGCCACCGCGGGAGAATGTCCCTGCAGACCCGGCGATGATGACCACTCTGATCGCTTCATCGTCGTTGATCTGGCGAGATACATCCTTCAACTCCTCGGCAAATGCCCGGCTCACGGTATTACCGGTATCGGGGCGGTTCAAGGTAATGTATCCGATGTTGTATTTTTTTCTGAATTCGATGTATTCCATATTCTCCTCTAACCCGTTTTTTGAAAGGAAGCTACGCTGTCATTATAATGAAACCAGTTTTTATCCGTTCGCCCTGAGCTTGTCGAAGGGCCGTTCATGGTTCGACAGGCTCACCACGAACGGTATTCCAGCCTTCGTGGTCCAAGGAATCGCGCCTACGTGATTTTCACCTTGCCGTATCTCTCCCACTCGCTGTAAACACAACCGCAATACTTTTGCAGGTAAAGCCCCAACTCCTGAGCCATGCGGCGGCTCTCCCGAAATCCGCCGCGAAAGTCCTGATAATAGAACTCCACTCCATTCTGACGGCCAACCTCTTCACCGATTTCCTTGAGCAGATCATGCTTCTGATAGGGGCTGATCAGCAGAGAAGTGGTAAACGCATCGAAGCCTTTTTCGCGGGCCAGTTGCGCCGTCTTCCCTAATCGCAGGCGATAGCAATCGGCACACCGTTCAGATTCGTGGCCGACCACCGCACGAAAGAAATCGATCATGTCGTAGCCTTCGATGATCGTCAGCGGCAAGTTCACTTTTTCAGCTAGGGCCCGCATCGATTCCAGACGCTTCTGGTGCTCGGTGAACGGATGAACGTTCGGGTTATACCAGCAGGCGCTGACTTCAAAATCATGCTCCCGAAGCGATTTGACCGTATAAGTCGCGCAGGGGCCACAACACGAATGCAGGAGAATCGAAGCCACAACACCTTCCGCAAGATCGGCCAAGAGGCCGTTCAAAATCGACTCCATTATAGCAAATCTGGGGAAGGGCCGATACAAAAATCCGGCTTTCAGTCGCAGGCTCGTCCTAGCCGGAGGCCATCACCCCACCATGTACGTGCCAGTGCCTACTGCAATAAGCACCTGCTGATCATTGCGCAATTCTGATCGAACCACTGCCACTTTCTTGCCCATGCGAAGAATACTCCCGGAAACAACAAAGTCAGTGCCTTCCCCCAGAGCCAGATAATCAATGCGCAGGTCAATGGTGCTGACTTTCATCAGTTTCTCCTTCAATAAGGGGCTATCGGCATAATGCAAGTGAAGGATAAAGCCGCCAAAGGCATCCAGAATCGCCGAAATCACCCCTCCATGCATGATCCTGCTCACCGCGTTTCCCATGAATTCGTCCTTCCAGGGAAATCGCATACAGGAATTCTCGGCATCGAATACATCCCGGGTCAGGCCCAATATTTTGTAGAACGGCACCCGGTTGCCATGGACTTCCACAATCAATTCCTTGTTCTTCTTCACATCTACGGTCACAATGGTCACTCCTTGAAACAGGCGTCGGGAACATACTCCAATTGAAGGTTCCGCATCAAGTATACGAGTTTGGCAATTCAATTTCAAAACGCACCGGAAAATGACCGGGGAATAAAGGAGAATGACTGGCTTGGACACCTTCGCCTATCAGGAGAAAGGCAAGCATGCGAATGCTGCTTTCGGTCCGAATCCAAGCATTGAATCGCCAGGCCGATTGATATAGAATGGAAACGCTCGGCAGCCAGAGTTGTCAGTTGACAGTGATCAGTTGTCAGCATGAAAACGGATGACTCAGCCCAATTACCAATGACTGATAACCAGAAGCTGATCACTTAAACAGGAGAGCCATGAAAATCCCAAAATGCAAAGGGGCTTCGGACTGGATGCCCCAGGATATGCGCCAATTCCGCCACATCGAAGAGGTATTCCGAAAAAGCTGCTCGGGCTGGGGATACAACGAGATTCGGACTCCCTCGCTGGAATACCTGCAACTTTTCACCTCCGCCGGGACTCTCAGCCCGGAAATGCTGGGCCGGTTGTATTCCTTCCTCGATTGGGACGGCTGGAGCGGGGAAAGGGTGGTCTTGAGGCCGGATGGAACGATTCCCACCGCCCGGCTCTATGTGGAGCAAATGGCCGATATGCCGCTCGCCCGGCTGTGCTACATCGAGAACATGTTCTCTTTTGAGGGATCGGGGCAGGAAGCCAGAGAGCGCTGGCAGTGCGGCGTGGAACTGATGGGCAGCGCCGAACCGGAAGGCGATGCCGAGCTGATCCTCCTGGCCCTGGAGATTCTGAGCAAACTCGATATCACGCCGATCACCATCAAGCTTTCGCACGTGGGCTTGTTCAGGACACTGCTGAAGGAACTGGGATTGCCCCCGGAAGAGCAGGAGCAACGGCTTCTGGAAATCCTCACTGGCGATATCAGAGCGCTGGGCAAAATAAAAGGAGAGTCACCGGAAGTCAATCGATTTCTAAAACTGCTCCTCGACTTGCAGGGAACTTCCCACGGATTTCTGGAAAATCTCAGGAGCGTCCTTCCGGAAAAGCTGGCAGCGGTCAAGCCTTATATCGATAGCCTAGCCGGAACAGCCAGCCTCCTGGACAGTATCGGCCAGAGCTATGAGGTGAATTTCGCTTCCGGCGAAGGGTTCGAATACTACACCGGAATGGTGTTCCAGTTCTACGGCAGAGGGGAACTGGTAGGCAAGGGCGGCCGGTATGATGAGCTGGTTCCGCTCGTCGGCGGGGGGAATGTTCCCGCGTCTGGATTTGCCCTTTTTATCGATAAGCTGATCTGCCTCATTCCGCAGCTTTCGGGTTCCTCTCCAAAAATCCTGGTGAAGCAGGAAAGCGGACGCGTGGAAGAAATGAAGGCTGCCTTTGAGATCGCCCGCCTCTTGAGGGGAAAAGGCTATGCCGTCGAGATGGGCAAGAGCGCTGCGAGCGATTGCACTTGGATCATTTCATCGGCCAGAGATGGAAAATCCTTCACGCTGGTCAATGCATCAACTGAAAAGGATCAGAAAGGGCTTTCCTTCGATCAACTCCTGCAACGGCTGGGAGAGTCAAAGGAATGTTGAAGCTGGCCCTGCCCAAAGGAGCGCTCCAGAGCAATACGGCCAACCTCCTGCAGCGGGCCGGTTTCGGATATGCCGATTATCACGAGTCCAGCCGCGTCTATCGTCCCAAATCGCAGGGATTCCCCGCACTTTTCACCAAGGTTTTTCACGAGAAGGACCTGGCCGTTCAGGTAGCTATCGGCAACTACGATCTGGCCATTTGCGGGCTCGATTGGATCATGGAGCTGCTGGTCAAGTACCACAGCGATGCGATTGTGAAGGTGCGCGACCTTGGCTACGGCCAGCGTAATCTCTATTTGGCCAGCAGCCGGTTTTCGGCCATCCGCTCAGTCGCCGATATCAAATCGAGTTCCGGCCCGGTTCGCATCATCTCCGAGTACCCTAACATCGCGGAGGCGTTGGCCCTGAGGTTCCGATTGCGCAACTTCAGGATCATGCCGGCCTGGGGTGCGGTGGAAGCCTATCCGCCGGAGCATGCCGAACTGGCCATCATTCCGGCTACAACATCCGAGGAACTCAAAGCCAAAGACCTGGTTCCGATAGCCAGGATTCTGACCGGCAATGCATGGCTGATCGCCAACCGCAACAGCCTGGCCCGAAAGGATCTGAGTTCCCTTCTGTTGCCATTTCACCAAGCTGCCCCGGAAGCGGAGGCGGATCGGGATATCTCTATCTCCGAGATCGATTCCGAAGAGAAGTTCGAGTCATCCGTCTTCCCCGATGGAGAGGTATCGCTAGCCTTGGCCGATGGACATCAGCAAAGCCATACCAACAAGTTCCTCAAAAAAGCCGGGATCAAGATTCGGAGCTACCGCCAGCCTCCGCCAACCCGCAGGCCTCAGATTGAATTTGAAGGCGTCAGCGTGAAGGTGGTCCGACCACAGGACATGCCGGGCCAGGTGGCCAACGGCAACTTCGATCTGGCGGTCACCGGAAGAGACTGGCTGAGCGACCACAAATATCAGTTCCCGGCCAGCCCTGTGCAAGAACTGGTCAACCTGGGATTCGGCTGGGTGCGCATTGTGGCGGTGGTGCACAACAATCTTCCGGCGGAAAGCACCGGCGATTTGCGTCAGTTGCTTCAGAGCGGCCAGATTCCGATATTGCGCATCGCCTCCGAGTATACCAACATCGCCGATAAGTACGCCCGGGACAATCACCTCTCGCCCTATAAAGTGATCCCCAGCTGGGGGGCGACGGAGGCCTATCTGCCCGAGGATGCCGATGTTCTGATTGAGAATACGGAGACGGGCAAGACTCTGGCCAAAAACAATCTCAAAATTATCGAGACGCTCTTTGAATCCACCGGCTGTCTGATCGGCAATTCCCTGAGCCTGACTGATCCGGTCAAAAAGGAGCGAATCGAAAGGCTTGTTGAGATATTCCAGAAGGGGCTGGCGGCACCCTCGCCCTAGTGGGGACCACCTGTCGATGAAAACCGTTTCTCTCACCATTGATAGCCAAAAGATCGAGTCTCCTGCAGGACACCCTATCCTGTGGGCAGCGCTGGATCATGGCATCTACATCCCCAACCTGTGCGCCGTCCGCGAGGCGGAGGAGCCTTTCGCCGCCTGCCGCCTTTGCTTTGTGGACATCGAAGGATATCCTGAGCCGGTCACTGCCTGCACTGAGCCGGTTTCCGAAGGAATGGTCGTCAATACTCGCCATCCGCAAGCGCAAGGCATGGCGCGAACATCTCTGGAACTGCTTCTGGCCAGCCATCCGGTGGACTGTGCCAAATGTGCCGCCAACGGGCGGTGTGAGCTTCAGAGATCCGCCAAGCACTTGGGAGTCAAACTCAAAACGAAACGGTTCAAGAAACTGCTGCGGGACCTGCCCATCGATTCCAGCAGCCCGGTTTTCATCTACGATCCCAACAAATGCGTACTGTGCGGCAAGTGCGTGCTGAAATGTCGGGAAGTCGGTCCGGGGGCCATCGGATTTGCCCATCGAGGGTTTGAGCGAATCGTCACCTCGTTTGGCGATCAGCCCATCGGCCAGTCCAAATGCAACGGCTGTCGGGAATGTGTGGCCGTCTGCCCCGTAGGCGCGCTATTAGAAAAGAAGAGTAACTAGAGATCAGTTGTCGATTTTCAGAGAGTGCAGGGACGCTTCCCTGCCGGGGGTTTGGGGGTGTCCCAAAAATTCTCTAGTCTTCCCCCAAGAGTGGGGGTCAGGGGGTTGATTTGAACTTAACCAAGAGGTTCCTTGATCAAAAACTCCCAACAAGGGGAATCCCGTGATCATCGTTGGACTTACCGGAAGCATCGCCTCAGGGAAAAGCACCGTATCGGAGACCTTCAAAGAGTTGGGCGCTTATGTGATCGATTGGGACATTCTGGCAAGGGAAGTGGTGCGCCCACATCAGAGAGCCTGGAACGGGATCGTCGACTATTTTGGCCGGGCCGTTTTGAATGAGGACCTGACACTCAATCGACAAAAACTGGGGGAAATCGTCTTCAGAGATGCGGAGAAGCTGGAAAAGCTCAATCAGATCACTCACCCCGCTGTGATCGAGGAAGATGAAGAGCAAACCGAAGAGATTGGAAAGCTTGACCCAAACGCCATCGTCATCAAAGACGTTCCTCTGCTGATCGAGATTGGCTTCCATAAGCGGGTTGACAAGGTAGTGGTGGTCTATGCCAGCAGGGAAAACCAGATCAAGAGAATGATGGCCTCGCGGGGGCTTTCCAGCACAGAAGCGACCCAGCGAATCGAAGCCCAGATGCCGCTCCGAGAGAAAATTCGCTTTGCCGATTTTGTCATCCAAAACGATGGTTCGGTCCAGGATACCGGAAAACAGGTGGAAGAGATATTCGCTGCGCTGAAAGCGCTGCAAACCTGAACTGTCGAAAAAAAGAGGTCAGGAAGCGTCCAAATTCAATTGTTAATTTTCGAGAGGGCGAAGGGACACTTCCCTTCCAGGGGTTTGGGGGTGTCCCCAAAATTCTCCTCCCCCAAGAGTGGGGGTCAGGGGGTTGATCCTCAAAC
Organism: Dehalococcoidia bacterium; assembly: GCA_028711995.1. Taxonomy (NCBI): domain Bacteria; kingdom Bacillati; phylum Chloroflexota; class Dehalococcoidia; species Dehalococcoidia bacterium. Next base: position 27,636 of record JAQTRE010000022.1, read on the forward strand.
CAGGGTTTCCCCAATTCGATACTCCGCGATGTTGTGACGGCAACTGATCCTTGCGGAGGCGATGCAGAAATCTCCGTCACAATAACTGAATCGGTGGATTTAACCGATCATCCTTCTGTATAATGAACCCATGACCGCAGAGTATTTTGAAGATGTCAAACTGCATGACGTGCGCCGGTCAAGAGAATATCTCGTGGAAGAACAGGAGATCATCGACTTTGGTAAGAAGTGGGATCCGGCGCTCATCCATACCGACCCCGTTGCCGCCAGAGAAACGGATTTCAAAGGCCTGGTCGCCTCTGGAATTCATCTGATGGCCATTTGCACCAGACTCGCCAATGAATCGCAACGCAGGCCTTCGTTTCTGGCCGGTTTGGGATGGGACGAAATTCGGATTACCTCTCCCGCACGGCCCGGCGACCGCCTCGTAGCCGAGATGGAGATGATTTCAAAGCGGGATTCCAAATCGAACCCGAACGCCGGTGTGGTTCGGTTCGTCAACCGGTTGGTGAATCAAAAAGGCGAAGTGGTGATCACGTTCAAAGGCGCGGTGTTGATGGAAAAGCGCCTCAAGACTTAGAGCCGTCCCCCGGTAGCAATAAGGAGAGGCGCCGATGTGTTTTTCAGCACCCTCCAGTTTTATAGCCAGCGGTGCGCTTGCCGCCTCTGGAATCGCGATTGCACGCATCCCAAAAGAGAAATCGGAAATCCCGCTCTCGCTCTGCCCACTGATCTTTGCCGCTCATCAGTTCATTGAGGGCATCCTGTGGCTCAATTATGATGGCGTTCTGCCAGGCGAATACCGATTGGCAGCAGTCTACGCCTTTGTCTTCATCGCCTTCGCCTTCTGGCCCATATATGTGCCCTTCTCGGCTTATCTGATGGAGCAAGGAAAGACACGACGAATGTTTATCCTCATCTGCCAGTTCATCGGCCTCTATGTTGGCATCACGTTTCTGAGCAGTATGATTCACAACCCCATCGATGCACATGTTGCGCATCATAGTTTTGCCTATCAAATCACTACGCCGAATAAGTTCCTGGCCCCTTACTGTATTGCCGTGACGCTTCCCTTCCTCATCTCCAGCAACAAAAGGTTGGCTGTCTTCGGCCTGGGGCTCACTCTTTCCTGCGCTATCGCTGCCTACATGGCAACTTCCACAACCTTTCCTTCGATCTGGTGCTTCTTTGCGTCCATTCTGAGCCTGAGCCTCTATCTATACTTCAGATACTCCCCCAAAGCGATGGGCATCGAGAGCCAAAAGAGAGGCCTGCAATTGAGCGTATGAGCTTCGCTTTCAGGCGATGCCAGTCTGGAGTTTTCCCCTGCGAAGCACACCGATTCGAACGCAATGCACAACATCGATCGAGGATGCCGTTTTGAGGAACATCGGGCGCGGATTCCTACCCCAGGGTAGAGGTGAATGGGTCTTGAACCAGATCATGCGCCAAGGGAGAAACCAGCTTATAGCTCTTCCCGTCCTCCGAGACAATGATGGTGGAATTCTGCGGGTTGTCACCCAGCTTTTCCCTCAGGCGACGGATATAGACGTTGAGGTAGTCCGGGGAATCGACATAATCCCCACCCCAGACCTTTTGAAGGAGAATTCGAGCGGAAACTGCCTTCCCTGCATTTCTTGCCAGAATATCCAGCAATCCGTACTCAATAGGCGTGAGCTTGACTGTCTGCCCATTCATCACCACCCTGTGGGTGGAGAAGTCGATCCAGAGGTTCCCGATTGTGAGTGACTCTTCAGCTGCATTGGGTTGCGGCATGGCTGAACGGCGCAACACCGTTTTCAGCCGGGCCAGAAGCTCAACATGGCTGAATGGCTTGGTCATATAATCGTCAGCGCCCAGATCCAATGCCCTCACCTTATCAAATTCTTCGCCCTTGGCCGTCAACAGCAGAATAGGAACGTCGGAAAACAGACGAATCCTACGGCAGACTTCGAAGCCATCGATATCCGGCAGGCCGATATCGAGAACGACGATATCGGGATAACAAGTCTGGACCATCTCCACACCGCTCACACCTTCAATGGCAGAGATAACCTTGGCTTCCGCCCAACGCAGCTGGAAGCATAATGAAATGGCCTCGACGATTTCCGGATTGTCTTCGATGATCACTATCTTCATACTTATACCTATTGCAGAATCGACTGTCTAGTTCTGATTCTAACTAACCGCAACTGGACCAAGAACGGTGTAGTCACGAGTTTCCTGTTGGGGTAATCCCCAAAAACGAGAGGGATAAAAGACTCAAATGAACCATCCGGGAAAGGGCATGAACCTCCTCCGGGCGCAGTTACGGCATGTCAGTTGAGAACGGACTTCTCCGGGAGCATCGCCCGCGCAGATTCCCACCCCAAAGCAGATTCGAAAGCGTCTTTTATCACAATTTCTGTCTGGGGCCTAGCAAGCCTGTATCCTGTGGTCCCCTCTGAGAGGATCAACCTGGGATCAAAGGGATCATCGCCCAGCTTTATCCGAAGGCGTTTGATATACACCTTTAGGTAATCATCGGCATCACTATAATTCGCGCCCCAGACCTTGTCGATGAGGACCCGGTTCAATACTGACTGCCCCACGCTCCTTGCCAGAAGAGAAAGCAAGCTGTATTCCGTAGGAGTGAGGCTGATATCTCTTCCATCTACTCGCACCCGCTGGGTGGCGAAATCGACCCATAAGTTACCCAGAATCAGGGGCTCCATCCCTTTCCCCATACCTCCCACACCTGAACGGCGCAACACCGCCTTCACCCGGGCCAGAAGCTCACCATGATTGAATGGCTTGGTGATATAATCATCGGCCCCTGCATCCAGGCCATGAATCTTATCGGATTCATTATCCCTAGCAGTGAGCATGATGACCGGCACCTCGGAGAAGAGGCGGATTCTGCGGCAGACTTCGAAGCCGCTGATATCCGGCAGGCCGATATCGAGGATCACAAAATCGGGACGCTCCTTTTCGATTAGAGCGATCCCCAGCAGGCCCTGGTTGATAGATACAGCCTTAACTTCAGGCAAGCGGAGATCGAAACAAAGCACAATGGCCTCGACTATTTCCGGATCGTCTTCTATAATAACGGCTTTCATGATCTCACCTTGCTATTCATGCCCTCTGACAGTTTGAGATTCGGTTTTTATGCCAAAAACCCGGGCTCTTGAGGGACTCCGTTCGCCATCGATCCCTGCACGGAAGGCAAACACACCGCGCATAAATTACTCCATGGTATCTCACTCAACTCCGATTCTAACGACGCCCGAACCGGAGAAGAAGCGGGTATTCATGAAACTTCTATGGGGGCAGTCCCCCAAAAATAGAACGAAGAGTGAAGGTGAATTGACCCCGCGCCAAGCAGCTTGCTATAATGCGGGCGTGATCATCGATTTCCATACCCATATCGTTCCCCCTGAAATCAAGGAAAGACGCCACGATCTAGCCTTGCGAGACCAGTGCTTTCGAGACCTTTTCGCTGACCCCAAAGCCAGGCTGGCCACCGCAGAAGACCTCATCGAAAGCATGGATCATGACGGCATCGATATCTCGGTGGTTCTGAATTTCGGATGGGCAAGCGCCGATCTCTGTCGGGAAACCAACGACTACATTATGGAATCCGTCAGCAGGTATCCTGAACGGATTGTTGGCTTCTGCTCCGTTCAACCGAATTCCAAAGACGCGGTCTCTGAGATCGAGCGGTGCGCCAGAGGCGGAATTCGGGGCATTGGGGAGATGATGCCTGATATCCAGGGGTTTGACCTGGGCAATAAGACGTTGATGTCACCCATTATCGAGGCGGCAAAAGAAACCAATATGTGCATCCTCACCCACTCCT
>JAQTRE010000023.1 GCA_028711995.1 Dehalococcoidia bacterium
TCAAGGGTGCCATCCCAAGGGCTTACCGCGGCATATTCATATCTGAACTCCCGAACCAACTCCAGCCCAACCTTTGGTCTTTTCGGCGACGGCGCCCAGCAAGCCCGCGGATCACTCATCCGTCCAATAACCCGAAGGGCAGACCGATTGATATCATCGCAGCCTACACCCACCGTCAGGCGGTGAGCATCCCAGTTCCCCGCGGCAAGCCGCGGGGAATGCACCCTATCCCCTAATTCAGGTCCAGCGCTCAATTGGCTGAAAACGTCCCCACCTTTGGCGCAGCCAGCCTTTGAAAGTCCTTGTATGCCAGTCGAATGAGTTCGGAGTGGGCGCCGGCATTGAACGCAATTTCTTCATCCTCAGCCAAGCTCTTTTCCACAAATACATCCATTCCGTACAAATTCCCGAAGGGTGGCATGGCCCCGACCATGCATCCGGGGAACAAATCTTTGAACTCTTGTTCGCTCGCCAACTGAACTGTCCTCGCTCCAGCAGCATCCCTCAAACGATCGAAGTCCACCCGGCAAAAAGCGGGCAGGACCGCCATGGCCATCTTGCCATCGATCTTGACCATCACGGTTTTGGCCAACTCCCTACCGGGAATGTGGGCAGAGGCCGCAATCTGCTGCGCACTGTAAGCCATGGGATGACTGATGACAACGTATCTGACTTTCTTCTGATCCAGGAACTCCTTGAGCCTTCTCGTTGGCATGGCAACCTCCTTTTGGATCTCCGGACTGCCCGGATTCCTCTTTCTTATCGCGGGGAGTCGCGCCCATTGGGGCGACACGGATGACATTGTGAGCAGCAGATCATGTTTTCTCTATTCCTCACTCATGCTCCATGAAGTCCAAAACGAATATGGTGGTTCGTGAGGACAGAAGGGGCTCTATCTTGGCCTGTTCTGCTTCGCGTTCCGCACTGTTGAACCAGGCCTGCCACTGTTCAGCGCTGTGCCACGTGCTGATGACCACATTGAGCAGAGGGTTATCATGACCCAAAAGGGTTTCAGCGGAGACATACCCCGGATGCCGCATAGCCTGAGAACGGAGATGGAAGAGCGCCTTGAAGAACTCGCTCTCCCGACCTTTCCTAACTTTCCGTTGAATGATCACGCATACCATGGCCGTCCCTCCTCTTGCCTCGAATTGAACTGCAGGTTCACCTAGTGACGAAACCCCGGAAACTGGCCTTTAGCTATCCATAAGAAACATCGGTGGCATCTGGAAAGACACACGCATCGCCTAGAAAGAAAGCACTATTCAGGGGTTTGGTTTCTGGGGCCAGATCAACGCCGCCCTCGCAATCTTTCCGGCCACACGCCCATGGACTTCTCCCACTCCAACAGCTGCTGTGTGACTAATTTATGTTCTCCCTTAAGCGACTGGTATAAACTGGCGTTTTCCAGGGCTATAGCTCCCAGATTGGCGACAGCGCCTACAAATTGGATGTCATCGTCGCTGAACTGGCATGACTCGGAAGCATAGACTCTTATCACCCCGATGACGTCTTCTCTGAGCATCATCGGGACAGAAAGGATACAGGCAATCCCCTCGTGCTCCGCCTCCAGACGATATTGGACTCTCTCATCACTTGTGGCATCGCGAATGATGACCACCTTGCCCGCAAGGCTAAGGACTTCAGAGATGCTCTTATCGACCACGACAGGGCCTTTTTGCACATACTCCTCGCTGAGCCCAAACGCTGCTGTATGATGCAACTCATTTTTATCGGGAGTCAGAAGCATAAGAGAACAACCTCTCACTCCCAGCGCTTTTGCCACGCTCTCTACCAGGGTATCAAGCACCTCTTCCGGCTTGCGAGTGGAGTTTATTGCTGCCGCTATTTCATACAAGCTCTGATCGAATCTCAAATTTTGGCTCTCCATCTTGCACCTCCTTTTTCTACTTCATGGTAGCGTTGTCGCTCGCTTTCGAATACTGCCGCCAGATCAATTTAGCACCCTCTACCTTTCCGGGCCACATTCGAGCGTCCTTGCCATCCAATTTAGATGCTACCCATTTCCACGGAGTCAAACAATTCGTAAGTGTACGCATATTTCCCGAAATTGCCCCGTATTTAGCTTAGTGATCGGGAGAGTGAGGCGGCTCGAACAGGTATATCCTGACAAGAATAAAAACCTTTGCGCCCGTATCGCATTATGGGACAAAAATGGCATTTCTGTGATCTAACCCTGTTCTATATACCAATCTTGATGAGAATGTTGGGGCAAGCCGAAAGGAGGCAATTGAGCAAAAGGGGAGAAGATGGATCGAGTGGGGGGGCAAAATAGGTAGGATGAGATCATCATCGGTCAACCTTAAGGCTTCCCCAGTCTTGAACTTGCTGACTTTGCCAAAACGCTTGTCATGAGCCTTTCAGGGCTTTTATGCAGCCACCAATTGATATGCTACAATGAGATTAAGAGGCTAAAGCCAATGACAGCGAAGATCGAAGTGAATTTGTTTGCATCCCTCTCGCGTTACAAGCCCGGCACAATCGGTGGGTGCTCTTGGATGGTGGATTGCCTCTCTGGAACCACTGTTCGGCAGCTTCTGGATCAGCTTGGAGTCCCGATAGATGAAGTCAGACTGGTCTTCAAAAACGGCGTCCACATTCCGCCAGATACTGTTTTGGAAGACGGTGACCGCCTCGGCATCTTCCCTCCCATTGGAGGAGGATAGACTTTCGGCTATTCCGTTTTGCCTGCAGTTTTGGGGCTGAGTATCCGCACGCTAAGCATCATCTCCACATCATCCGGATCCCATGACAGAAGATCGTTTAGACTTATTCTCTGACCGTCCGCATCGATTGCCTCATATCTGCTGAAGGCTTCAGGCCAAAGAAAAACCACTTCCTTCAGTGCGGTCAGGGAAATACGTATCCCTCTGCGCAAAAACAACGGCCCTATTTCCGCTGCTGTCAGATTAAAGAGCTTCAACGTGATGTCCCCCGTCACGCAATCTGGAGATACCGGATTATCTTTGTGGGACAGGTTGCTTCGCATGCTGGAATAATGGCCGCTTCGGCGAAATGTCGCTCCCACGAGCCCTGGTAAGGCTGCTGAGAGGGCCAGAGTGCATCCCGGGGTAACGATGGCAGTATCCAGATCATCGACCGCTTTCCCGTTCAGAAACACCGTCTGGATTCGATGATCCACGTAATCTTCGGCCAGCCCGAATTGACGGCAAAGCAGTTCTCGTATGCTGCACCCCAGTTGGCCTTCTACTCGGAAGCCTAGTCCCAGGAGGGGTGTGAAAACCGATGCTATTGCCTGTTCAACAGTCAAAGTGAGTCGAGCCGCTGGAGAGTTTGTCATATATCCAAAACGCTTCTGCGCCCATCCGATGGACACAGCTTCGAGACTCCTCAGGCAGGAGAAACCCGAATCCGGGTATCTATTCTCACCACGGGCAAAAAGGCGCTTTTTCGATATCTATATCCGAATACTTACCAGTCAAACACCTGGTCCAGCTGTTCATCGGTCACGTTGAAGGTAACCTGATGCGGCGGCAACGGCTCTTTTCGGAAGAACTCAGGAAGGCGGTCGTCCTGTTGCGTAAATCCGGCCCGTTTGTTGAAGTCCCTTTCATAGCCCAGAATTGTTTTGCCAAGCTTGCTTACATCATATGCCGTCAGGGTCTGCCCGGTAAAGCTGCTGATGACATCCAGCATATCCTGGAAGGTATCGGGTTGATCGAGTATGGCAAACGCAATGAACAGGCAATACCCGGTTGAATCGATAGCAGCTGTGGCAATCTGGAGATTCCGCGAAAGCTCTATCTGCCCCTCGGGTTGCAGCGGGTTCACGCTCCCTCCCACCTTCAGGATATTGGCGGTGACTGCATAACCCGCTGTGTGATCCGCTCCCATAGGACTGGTGGCATAAGTGACGCCGACTCCCTGAACGGCTCGCGGATCATACGCAGGCATAGATTGCCCCTTAACCACCGGCACCCTCTCAACACCAAAGACATGGCCAGTGATGGAGTCGCCGCTTCCCAGGACACGACCCAGCGGCGTTCCTTTTCTTATCTCTTCTACCAGTTGGATAGCTGCCTTGCCATCGCCGAATTGGGCCAGTCCCGCCTCCATGGCTACGGCGATCGTTGCCCCCGTTTCGATCGTATCCAGGCCTGTATCGTCGTCGAGCCGGTCCAATTGGGCAATGATGTCAAGATCATCGATCCCGCAGTTTCCGCCGTGAGCCCAAACTGTCTCATATTCCGGCTGTTTGGAGAGGAATCGGCCATTTTTGTCAAAAAAGGTTCCGGAGCACTGAATCACACATCCAGTGTGACATCCATGCGTCGGGTTGGCCCCCCGCGATTTCTCCAGTTCCGCCAGAGCTTCGCCGCTGATCTTGCTAGCGCCTTCGAACCGTCCGCGGGAGAAATTGTGAGTGGGATAAGCTCCGGCTTCATTTAAAATGTTCGTCAGGATATCGGTTCCATAGGCGGGAAGCCCTTGCCCGGTAACGGGGTGTTTCTTGAGCCCTTGCACGAATCTCTTGTTAGCCTCTTTGAACTTCTCAAGATTTACCGGGGGCCTCAGTTTCATCCCGGTATCATCGAGCACGATAACCTTGACTCCTTTGGCTCCCATTACTGCCCCTGTACCCCCTCTGCCTGCATGGCGGGTGGGCCTGATATCCTGGTCAGTAAAGGCAATGGAGGCTGCTGCCAATTTCATCTCGCCAGCCGGGCCAATAGAAATACAGGCGATCTTATTACCGAATTCCGCTTTCATTTTTTCGATCAGGTCATAATTGCCGAGCATTTTCAGGCTATCGTCACGGACTATCTTCACACCGTCCTTGTTGATGAAGATCTTGTACTGGGATGCGTCATTTGGTTTTCCTTCCAGCACAATGGCCGCATAGCCCAATCGAGCAAGAACCTGTGCCGCCTGCCCGCCTGAGTTGGCCTCTTTGATACCGCCGGTGAGGGGGCTTTTGCATCCAACAGAGATTCTTCCCGATTGGGATGCACCCGACCCGGACAAGAGTCCAGGAGCAATCACCAGCTTATTGTCTTCGCCCAGCGGATGACACAGCGGGGGAACTTCCTTGGAAACGATGGCTGACGTCATTCCACGACCACCCATACCTGCGTAGACCCCCAGAGGCTGAACTGTTGCTTTTGGACCGCCTTTGGCTCCCATGTTGATCCGCAAGATATTGTCCATGTCAAAACCCCCCTTCGAATTCTGCAAGCATCTGCGATGGCGTAATTCCGATCCAATGGCAAGGGAAGTGATATGCGCTAAATGAGGCCTCGAGATTATTCGGAGCCTCCAGGCGAACTCAGAACAGGTTTTGCTGAAGCAGTGGCTGCCGAATGGACATCTTCCCCCGGGATCATATCACCGAAGGAGGATGATCTATAACGAACTTTTAGGGAGCTAAACTGTAGCATACCGTATAGGGCTTGTCAAGCGCCTATTTCTGCCAACAGACCGAGCTGGAGGGTAAGATCGATTTCTAGTCTAAGACCAGCCTTGGCAGGTTCCAGGACACTCGTTGTGCCCAATAAGGGACCGCGATCACCTGTAGCCACCCGAGTCTCTGTGTTGGTTCTCAATTATGTCAGAGATTACGTGATCAGAGAAAATGTCAATCATGGAAGGACTGACATTGACACGAAAAATACAGGAAAAGTAGGAGTCTTTGAAGGCCAGCCCGGCATTTGGACCGATCCTTGAAGTTGGTACTACCAAACATCCCAGCCTATCAGGCCAGGAAGCTCTTCCTTGTTTCAGGTGCAGAAAGCCTTGTTCCGCCAGTGGGGTGATGATGGGGGCTTGCTGGGTGAGTGCGGGAGGATCCGGGTCTCGTTGGTTTCTGTTATGTAGGGGCGGACGTATGTGTGTCCGCCCCTACAGTGTGTCAAGTGCTTGAGGCTTCTATGGCTCGACGATCCGCGTTACCAGGGCGATGACCACCACCTGTCCCACTTCTTGAACGCCCGATGTTTCCTCACCGGTTGTCATGTCTTTGGTCGTTACCTTGACGCGGTAATTGGTGGCGAAGCCCCCCCCAGCCTCGAACGGCCCCCTGAACTCCTTGATCGGTGTGTCTTTTTGCGCCCACGTCAAGTGCGGCACATTTGAGATCGATCCACCGTTGCCCCAGGGGTATCTCGTTGCAGTGGTGGAGAGAGGCATACTGAACGCCTCGCCATCTGTGTACCCGAGAAACTCATAGGTCATGTGGTAGGAGCCTTCGTCCTTCTCTATCTTCTTCTCCTTGGGTTCGCCGAGCGTCACCCCGAGGCCAACCACGTCCAGATCATTGTATTCCGTCTTCAGGCTACCGTCCGGTTGGCGGATGGTGGGGATGGAGAACACGAATCTGAGCACCGGAGGCCATCCCGAGACGAACGAATACCACTCCGCCCGCTCATACTGCAGCCCAGGCGCCGTTTTCACCGTCCCGCCGATGCTGGCCGAGATGGGATTGTCCTCCGTGCCGAAGACCCTTCCGGGCAGTTCGAGCCCCATGAGTTCATACGTGGCAGAGACGCTTTGGCGGGCAGGGATATCTTGAATTTCCACCGGATCGGATTCGATGACATATCCGCCGAGATCATAACCCACCACTATCTCATCGCCTACTGCGGCGCTGACGGTGGTGGAGAATTCGTTGAGGTTGTCGGAGTAGAGTTTTACCATGGTCTTTTTCTGCCCGATCCTTACGTAGGCGCCGTTGCGGATCACGAGCCTGTCCGGCCACTCCGTATTCGGTTGAAGGGTAATGCTTCCCAAGACGGTGTACTTTCCCTCTGCAGACGTATCCGGTTTGACGGAAGCCTTGACTTCGAAGCGAGGGAGAAAGCGCTCGATGACTGCTTCTGCCGCCCTCACCGAGGTGGGGATAAGCGCCCGTTGTTGATCGGCGATGACCACGCTATCCATGGTGTACGCAGGAGTGCTGGACAACCCCATCCGATACCAGAACGCCTGCCGTGCCTGCCGCACGTACGTGCCGTCCACATAGCTCTCGATATAGCCGGACTTGCTCACGGTGAGCGCAGACATGTCGGGAAGGGCATACGAGGCCTGGCCATTGGCGCTGGTGGTCTTTCCGGCCAGCGGAACGGTATCTTTGGAAAAGAAGTTCCGATTGGTGTACAAGGCAAAGTCACGCATGAGTCCGGCGATGCTCTGGTTATAATTGATCGCCGTGGACCAATTGGTAGAGTAGTTGTTCCTCACCTCTGTCGCCGTGGTGGCATTCTCGAGGGGATCGGCATCCCTCAAGGCGTGGCCGTCGTTACGCACGTGCGCCGGCACTCCCATATCGGCCAGAAGGTGCATCGTCTCCCCGAGGGCGCGCCATGCCTTCCCGTAAAGCTCGTTGCCCGGCTGTTTATCGGCCAGTGCTTGTTTGAAGTAGGCCTTGGCATCGAGATATGAGTACTCCTGGGAATAGATGACCTCCATGGCACCCAAGCCCTGGTCCCGATCCATGGCCCAATCGAGGGCGCTGATTTCGGGGTTCACCGCCATGGTGCCCAGAGTTCGGGTGAGTACGTCCGTCACCCACCGTTGATCGGTGAGCCAGGGGGTAGTGCCTTGAGTGGGATCATAGAAATGCCTCAGTGCCATAGGACCCTCGGGTTCATCAGCGGAGAAGCCGCCGTCAATGATCCAGTCCTTGAGTTGTTTCTCTCGCGTGTTGGCCTGGGTTTTATTGAAGAGGTCGGTGCCGTCACTGATATCCCAGGCAATGCCCTGAGTTTTTTCACCATCCAAGGTGACATTCTTCAGAAAGGGGATATCCGCTTTCCTCTGATCGAAGAGTTCGATAGCAATCCGGTTGATCTCGGGATGCGCCACTTGGTTTCCCCAAGCCTTGGCTTCTCTGGGAAGGATCATCCCGGAGAAAAGGAGCGCCACGAGGAGTACGAGCGCACCGCTTATAAGCCGCCGAGTTTCCATGTTCCTTCCTCCTCAATGATGTAGAACGAAAGCGTTTCCCCGCCAAGGGCGGTCTCGTAGAAGACGATTCCAGGGTAGGCTTTCACCGGCTTAGCCTCGGCCAGAGCCCGGGCCAACTCCTTTACCTGTGGAGACGTAAGATCAAGCTCCTCTCCAATTTGAAGCCTGACATTTTCTTCGATGCGGGAGAGAAGAGCCGCAGTATCGCCAGCTTCGATGGCGGTCACAATCTCGGTTGTGACCGCTTGGGTGTCTGTGATCAAGGCCTTCTCATTGTACAAAGGGGATTCGGAGGGCTTGGCTTTTTCGGTTTTCTCATCGCTCCCTCCGCAGGCTGAGGATACCAGAAGGCTCAAGGCGAGGATGCCCAGGGAAACGGAACGGAAGTGCTGCCGGTTGATTCGGTACTTCATGGGGTGTTCGGTGCTCCTCCCAGTCGGATTTTGACTTTGCGAAGGACTTCATCAAGGTGGCCCCTTTGCCACGAATAAAGTATATCAGAAAACCGGGGGCCTTACCTTTTCGGGGATTCAGTTTATTCCGGTCAGTGAATGGGAATAGGATTGTGGGGGCAGGTCAATTCTATGCAGCTTCGGTCTTTTCTCTGCTGAACCTCCCCTATGCAACAATCCACCCTAAAGGCTCATTGCAGCAAGATCTTTGGCATTGATATGTAGCGCTTCGTTGACGTTCAAGCCTTCCTCGATCAACTCCAGAACCCGCGGTTTCTCTTCGGGAAATTGATATCCTTCATAGTCTGCCTTGAACAAAACTCCGCCCGATTCTGTTCGCCAGGAGTTCATAAAATGATCGAAGCATACGCGAGACGTAACATACAAGTCTCCTATCATCGTCCTCAGTTCCCGCAGGCGTTCGTGAGGTGAAGAGAGATCGAAATTCCCCTTTTGATATTCGATCCCCAGCGGCGTACCAATGCCCGGTATGAATGGTCTTAATCTGATGTAGTCAGGGTTGATTTCACTAAGCACTCGCGCCGTGTTTTTGGCATGTTGATCCGACATTTTCCGTCCGCCCAAATCCGGCATGACATAGGCTGAAATTTGAAATCCCGCCTCCTTGGCCTTCTTCCCGGCGGCAATATGTTCCTCGGCGGTCACACCTTTATCAACGTATTTCAACACTTCATCGTCGCCGCTCTCCAGGCCAACGTGCAATCTTGTCAAACCTGCCGCTCTTATTTCTTTCAATTCCTCCAAGGTTTTCCTGTAAATGGTTTTTGCCCTGGCATAGGTGGTGATTCTTTCCAGGCTTGGGAAGGTCTCCTTCAGATGCCGGATAACCTCTACTATGTCCGGGGTTTTCATGACCAGTGAGTCGGCATCCTGCAAGAATGCCGTATGTCCTCCGGAGACGAGCCAGTTGAGTACCATCTCAAAACAATGACTTTCCCTGATCTCCGGGTTGCTTCTGACGATGGTTGTTGCCACCGTGCTGTTGATCTTTCCGGCATAGCCAAGCTGCCACGAGACACGATTTATCTCATCAGCGATCGCTTTGGCCGACTGGATGTCCTTCTTGATCTCCTCCACCGATCTCATCTGAAACTTCTCGTAATTGTAGGGTAAGCCGTAGCAGAACTTGCACTTGCTCCAGGGGCAATTCCGGGTTAATCTGATTAACAGGGAATCGCTTCCGCCTTCGCTGGGCGGCCTTATCGGCCCGACTTCAAAAGAATACGAACTTAATGTTCCCATATTGACTCTCCTATTTCTGCCTCACATTTTCAGACATGTATTCTTTAGTGTATTTCAGGGAACGGCTCTATCCGTTCGCCTGAGGAAGGGATTCCCCCTTTTCTCCCGGCCGATGGTGGTTTTGGGGCCGTGTCCGGGCAAGACCACTGTCTGATCGGGAAGAACCAGCAGCTTGCTGCGTATGCCGGAAATCAGCAGATTATGATCTCCGCCGGGGAAATCAGTGCGAGCGACGCTCCCATTGAACAGCGTATCCCCGCTGAATACAACTCCATGCCCCTCAATGCAAATGCCGCCTGCGCTGTGGCCGGGAATATGCAGTACGCGAAAGGTTAAGTCCCCGATTACCAGAGAATCGTTGTCTGTGAGTATTCGGTCCGGTACCGGTGGCGCTTGGGAACCGGGGTCATCCATTGTGAATTGACGGCTGTAGTCATAGATCTGGAGTAGTTCGACATCGCTATTATGGATGGCGAAGCTGGCTCCAGTGGACTCCACAATTGGCCTAGCCGCTCCATAGTGATCCGGATGCGCGTGGGTAACTACAACAAGGCCTACCCGCAGGCCCAGCTCACCGATATTCTTCATAATCCCTGCCCCGTCACTGGCCGGGTCGATGACCATAGCATCCCGGGTTTGCTCTGATGCCACAAGATAGCAGTTTGTTCCAAAAGGCATGATCTCCACAGTCCTGTAGATCATTTTCGCCATCGATAGCCTCCGATCTCTCCTCTAAAGTTAGAAAAACTACGATCAAGTTCTGATGAACCCCCGTGAAGTGCACCCAATTGTAGTGCCGCGATAAAGTTGGAACTGGACGACCAAGGCCGGATGGCCAAAGGGCCAGGTGGGCGACATTTCAGAGAGGTGTGCCTCCTGATTTGATTATACTCGTTTCTCCGGTTTCCTATCAGCACCGATGCCTCATGTAAGGTGGCAAATATCTCTCTGTTCAACGGTTCATCCTTCAACTTTCTGTTGAAATACTCGATATGCCCATTCTCCCAGGGGATCCCAGAAGCCAAAATGTGATCCCCGATGCTTATCATGGCTTAGAGCCACTCTTGACCGATGTGACCTCACGGTGTAAGATTGCCTTGTCCTCGATATTGGCTTGTCTCCAGTGAGTCTCGCCCAATCCCGGTAATTTCACTCCTATCGCATTACCCCAAAACTTATCGTCTGGGTCACCATTAAAAAACGGAGGTTTTCAGATGATCAAGACAGCACGGATCACTCACATTGCTTGCGTCCTCGCCATGACGATTCTCCTCGCCATCGTCGTGTGCATCGTATCCGGATGGGTCATATTAATTGGGGTCTCCGTCGCACTGAAGATACTTGGCTTTTCACTTCCAGCTTTAGTAATTTTTGGGTTCCTGCTTCTCATCTCAATTATGATTATTTACGGGATCGTGACACCCATACTGAACATCGCCAGCAATCCGGCACCTTGCATATCTTGTCATCAATCCTGGCAAAAGGAAAAAAGTGCCGCTGCCATCATCAAGAACGAAAAGGGCGGTCTGACCAATACCCAGCTCGCCGTATCTAAGAACAGAAAGAGGTTATCCCGATAATCTGCCTGACAAAATGCATCATATGTATCAAGTAAGACAGCATGAATGAGATGATCAAACCCGATGACAGGCCCCAAAAGCCATCCATGACAGAGGACAGTGCATCAGGAAATATGCCCATAAGTGGGACATCACTGGTGGCCTCCGGGCTCGCGATGACCGTGCTAAGTGCCGGAGTCTCGCAGTATGGCTGATCATCCACGCCAAAAAAGAGGGCCCTTTACAGGAACCCTCTTCATCGTCGTTACCGGGCGGCTGATTTCCGGGATTTATTTCCGGAATTGGCTGCCAGGGCAGGCTTTAAGTCAATGGCAGCCAACAATTGACCAGCGAAGGGGCATTCTAGTCTGGTCCCCCACGATAGTAGTCATCAAATAATGACTCTTCCACGACCTGTTCGTACTTCCCCAGGAGAGAGATAGCCCCGGCGGTATCCTTCTCCTCAAGCGCCCTCAACACGGCTTGAAGCAGATCGATCTCTCCCTCAATGGACATTGCCATCTCACGGATGACACAACTTCCGCTACCTCAGGAACCCACCCCCCTATCCGCCCGCCAGGCGAGGGCCAACTTGATATCGCGCATTCTGCGGACTTCTTCCAGGCAGGCATCCAGTTTCTGGGATTGCCCGATCCTATCGATCAACGCGCGGACTTGCTCTTTGCTGATGATGAGTATGTCATCTCCCATGATTACTCTCCCTCGTTAGCCAAACGGCTCTCAACATAGATGGCGATTGTTTTCTTAACCTGATCCACCTTTGGGGCGTAATCTTGTCTGATTCTCTCATCTCGGTGTCGCCAATCATCCGTTCCCTTCACATTAGGCTTGGCGGCAGAACCCGAAATACCAAGGTTCTTCAGTCTCTCGATCCCCATCTTTTCGCACATTTCATATTCTTGGCGCGCGTCCTGTGCGAACTGGACGGCAATAGTCCCCAACTCGCGTTCTGTTGTCTTAAAGTCGTTCTGAATCTTTAGGATAGTCCGTATTCCCTCCAGTGCTTTCACATTCCTGTCCATATCATCGAGATTGATTGACTCACAGAGAGTTGACACCAGCGATCTCCTCACTATCTGAGCTTCCTGGGAAGGATACCTGTCCAACTCGGCCTGCAAGTCTGTTCCCCTCACGGCACCCTGAAGGTATTTTCTGGCGATCGCTTCTCCTCTTGGCCCATACTCCCGTTCTTTCTGTTGCTTCACCTGCTCCGGTGACAGGCTGGACATCTTGGCTACCCTCTCCATTGCAATTTCCCGTGCGCTCTTGATTCTATCTTTTTCCACGTTATCGTCCTAGAAAATGTTTCTCTTGATGAAGTCAAAATTCTGCCGGACTTGCTCTGAGCCCTTTATTATCCCGGGGTGACCATAGGGATGGCCGCAAAGCAGATATTCTATGTTAAGCTCAGACAAACTCTCTATACTCTGTTTGAGGCCCCGGGGGCTACCGCCAGGAAGATCTACCCTTCCCGTACTTCGGTAAAAGATGACGTCCCCTGCAACAAGTACCTTTTGCTCCGGCCAATAAAGAGCAATGTGCCCCGGAGAGTGACCAGGCACATGATAGACTTTTAGTGTAACCGGCTTCTCGCCGGTCAGCACCAAGTCCCCCTCCTGCAAATAGAGGTCAATATTTTCCTGCGCGATCATTGTGTACATCTGTTCATCAGCCTGATGCAAAGCCACCATCGCACCATTCTGCTTCCTTATTACCCTAGCTGCTTCACAGTGGTCCGGATGGGCATGGGTCAGAATTATCAGGCCGATCGCTTGCATGGATAGCCCATCCGCTTCCATATTCTTGGCCAACATATCAAGCCCTGGCTCTCTATAAGAAGGTGTAGTAATGTGGCCGGGGTCGATGAGCAGGTGTCTGCCTCCATTGAGGACATCAGCGAGAAGGTAGCTGTTACAGTTATTATCACTGCCCTGCCAAACGTAAGCATACAGGTTATCTACTAGTTTCATCTGCCTCCCTTATCAGCAACCCCATGGTATCACCATCTGCCATACCATCCGAAAGCTGCTTATGTGTATAGCCTTTTCATACGTCAGGGTGTTCTGCCAGCCGATCCTCTGCCGTCTTCGCTGATGGCAGGTAGAACCTCTTGGCCTCGATAAGCGTTGGGTCGGTCCATGAACAGGTGCCGATGAGAATCGGTCCCACATCTACCTCCCGGTCGATCCGTGTCCGCCGGATCCGCGCTGAGTTTGAGAAAGCTCATCCACTTCTGCTAAAGGCATCTCGGCGAGCTGGGTGATCACCAGTTGGGCAATCCGGTCTCCGTTGCTGATCTGGAAGGATTGGGTATCGCCAAAGGTGTACATTGTCACCTTCACTTCGCCTCGATAGTCACTATCGACAGTGCCAAAGGTTACCCCCACTCCCTTAGAGGAAAGGCCGGATCGAGGACGCACCTGAACATCATAGCCCTGGGGAACCTCGATGGCAATTCCGGTGCCGACCAACATAGGGTGCCGTCCCAGAACAATGGAGCCATCCCCCGGGATACAGGCATGAATATCATAACCACTCGCACCCCTGGAGGCTCGAATGGGCAATTTGGCTTCCGGATGGAGTCTCTTCACTTTGAAGGTGAGCGGTGAGAGTGTCAAATCATCTCCTTTTCTGGGGGCTTATCTTGATTCTAGCATCTCCATCTGCCCCCGACAAATGAGTGGTTATCCCGTGCCTTTTGGCATCGCTGACAATCACGTCTGGAACATAAAATCCCATCGGCTGGTTGTTGAGCCGGGCAGCATAAACATGAGGCACATCAATGAGCCTTGATTGACTTCCTGCGTGCTCTGTCCTATGCTGTTCACAAAACTGCCTTCTGAACATATCCCCTTCGGCACCTTTATACAACAGAGTTTCGGCAAATATCGACATCACAGGGAGGTCATATGGCCAAATACTTTCGAATTCTCGCCATCGACGGAGGTGGGGTGAGAGGAATCATCCCGGCACAAGTTCTGGCGTCATTGGAAGATAAGCTGAAGAAAGAGTCGGGCAATCCCGATATTGCCATCGCGGATTGTTTTGATCTGGTAGCGGGTACCAGCAGCGGCGGCATTCTGACATGCATTTACCTCTGTCCACGGCCAGATGATCCATTACGCCCCCGCTTCAGTGCAGAGCAAGCCCTGCAATTCTATTTCGAAGCCGGTGCCAAGATCTTCCACCTCCCGCTGTGGCACAAATTCAATTCGCTGGGCGGTGTCATCAACGAGAGGTACCCTGCAGACGGGATCGAATCTGAACTCAAAAGCCTGTTTCACGATCTGCGGCTCAGGGACCTTGTAACACCATGCCTGATCACTTCCTATGACATTGAAAGGCGAGATGCCTATTTCTTCAGTCAACAGGCTGCTCGCAGAACACCAGCCCGGGATTTTTTCCTGCGGGATGTGAGCAGAGCCACCTCTGCAGCCCCCACCTATTTTGATGTTGCCGGTATCAAGTCTGGTGCGGGAGTACACTATTCCCTGATCGATGGAGGGGTTTTTGCCAATAATCCCGCCATGTGTGCTTTTGCAGAGGGATTGGTCATGAGAGGGCCCAGAAAGTGTGATCCCAGAGACATTCTGATGCTTTCCCTGGGGACCGGCGCGGTCAAGACTCCTCTTAGATATGGACGGGCCAGGAACTGGGGGGCAGTACAATGGATGCGACCTCTAGTGGATGTTATGATGTCCAGCGTCTCGGAAACGGTTGATTATCAACTCAGACAAATCTTCGCCTCGGCCGAGAATTCCCATCTGTATCTTCGGATTCAGACTGAGATCCGCCGCAGGAATGCTGACCCCGACAATGCCGAGCCGGCAAACCTCAATGCCCTCAAAGATATCGGGAGGGTGGTAACGGCAAAGAATAGCGCCAGGCTGGATGTTTTGGCAAAATTGCTGCTGGCTTGTTGACATGATCAACCACTCACTTCCAACACAACATGAGCCCGAGACGAGATATTGTCTCTGGTGCAGGATGAACCTCAGATGTTTCGGTATACTCGGTATGCTCCGAAAAACGACCCGCCGTTCGTTGTCGCCACGGAAGGCTCGAATCCAGCGGTTCCGGAAGGACTCGGCTTTGATTTCTCTCAGTTAGAGAAAATCGGACTGCACTTCGACCCAAGCCAACTGCGCTGTATGTTTACGCTATAAATTCCCTACACTGGCGTAAATTTGCGCGTCTGTATGATAAGGAGCTTCCCTCTGTTTACACTACACTCTCACCGAATCCATTTGAGACAATACAGTCCGGACATCAGTCGTCAGACTGATGTCCGGACTGATATACGGACTGATTTTATGGCACGGCATCCCCTGAAACTGGCCGAATGAGTTTCGCACATTTAATCCGGTCTGTTCTAATAGACAACCTTCTGTTCAACGAGACTCTTCAACTCATCCTCAGACATACCCAGCAACTCCCGGAAAACATAATCGTTGTGCTCACCGATCAGCGGAGATCGTTGGTAGCTGCCTCCAGGGAGAGGGCCGGGCCTCCAGGGTATGCGACACTGTATTCCTTTTCCCAATACGGGATGATCCATATCCAGAAACAGATCTCTTTCTTTCAAATGAGGGCCTTCAGGCAGTTCGTCTGTGCCCAGACAGGGGGCAGCTGCTACACCAGCCCCCTGTAGGATTTCCATTACCTCGTATGGCGTATAGCTCATCGTCCACGCCTCAGTCAGACGATCGAGTTCATCCTGATTCTGCCACCGGCTGAACATATCGGAGAATCTCTCCTGACTGCTCCAACTTGGGTTACCGATGGCACTGCAGAAGGCCGTCCATTCTTCTTCGCTGGAGACGGCGATGGCCACCCATCGGTCTTCCCCACGACAGCGATAACAGCCATGAGGCGCCATTATGTCGTCCCTGTTCCCTCTGGGCTTTTGAGATCTGCGGTTCATCACCACGTCCATCATGGCCTCAGGAAGTGCCGATATGGTTGCCTCAGCCAGGGAGACGTCAATATGTTGTCCTTCGCCAGTTCGCGACCGGTGATGCAGCGCTGACAGAATGGCAAACGCGGCAAACTGAGCAGACAGAGCATCGGACCAGGCCAATGACATAATGCCGCAGGATTCCCCGAGGTATCCGGTCAGCGAAGAAAGGCCGCTATAGGCGTGTATGGACGGGGCATAGGCAATATAGTCTTTATCGGGTCCCGATTGTCCCATGCCGGATATGGAAGCCATGACAATATCGGGCTTGAGTGTTTTCAGAGATGGATAATCGAGGCCAAAGCGCTCCATAACCCCCGGCGAAAAATTTTCCACCACAATGTCACTGATGCTGACTATCTTCTTGGCGATTTCTATACCCTCGCGCCGGGCAAGATTGAGGGTGCAACTCTTCTTGTTATAGTTCAGGGAAGTGAAGTAAGCGCCTCGATTCAGATCCGCATCAGCCGCGTTGGTACCGAGGGCAGTATAGGGAACTCTCAAGTTGTCCGGACGCTGCTTGCTCTCGATCCTGATCACTTCGGCTCCCATCACTGCCAGCCACAGGGTTGCTTGAGGTCCTGCCTGCACCCGAGTGAAATCCGCAACCCTGATTCCCTTCAAAGGAACGCTTTGAGCATTGTCCATCTAAATCACCCCTGCTTTTCGCATTTCTACCAGATCCTCTTTGGCGTAGCCAAGTCGGCAGCAGTAAATCTGCTCATTGTGTTCTCCCAGAAGAGGCGCAGCCAGATTGATCCTTGCCGGGGTTTGAGAGAACTTGCAGGGCGACCCAGGATACTTTAGTCTACCTGCCTCGCAGTGGTCTACATCTACGAAGAACTCCCGGGCAGCCAGATGATCCGAATTCAGAACTTCTTCCGCTGTATTGACCGGGCTACAAGCCACGCCCTTTCCTTGGAGGATACGGTATATCTCCTCTTTTGTCAGTCTCCTGCTCCACTCCGAGATCAAAGGCTCAAGGAGATGCCAGTTATTGGTCCTTGATTGGTGTGTCTTAAACAACTCATCATCTGCCCACGGAGGATTGCCCATTGCGTCAAGGAAAGACCGCCAATGACGATATTCGGGGCAATGCACTTGAACATAGCCATCCCTGCAGGTCAGAGCACCGTAAACATAGCAGATGCCGGACCTCCGGCCGAATAACACCTTGTCATATGAATACACGGCTAGATCACGCGCCATGGTTGAAGCCACTGCTTCGCAGACAGAAACGTCAAGATGACGCCCGAGGCCATCTGCCTGGCGTCCAACTACGGCAGACATAGTGACCACTGCTGCCATCACACCCGCCATGAAATCGGATTGCCTTCCCCCCATTCTCAGCGGTGGTTCCCGGTCCCGGTCCTTCACTCTGGCTGGCGTCAGGTATCCCACTCCTCCCATCTGGCTGCTGATGAGGTCGCAGCCTTTGTAGTCCCGATAGGGACCATTCTGTCCAAAGGGAGTTATCGAGGTCATGATCAGCTGTGGGTTTATCTCTCTGAGCACCTCATATTCGAGACCCAGGCTTTTCATCACCGAGGGCGGGTTGTTTTCGACCAGGATATCGGACTCTCTGATGAGTTCCTTGAAGATTCTTGTGCCGGTGGAGGTCCTTGCATTCAAGGTCACACCAAGCTTGTTGGTGTTGAGATAGAGAAAGAGTCCACTCTTCTCATGATGAGGAATGTCGCGCGGGAAAGGGCCTGTTCTTCTGGACTCATCTCCAACCTCGGGCTCCTCAATTTTGACCACTTCTGCACCGAGGTCAGCCATCAGCTTTGAACAATAGGGCCCGGATGCCAGATTGGCATATTCAATTATCCTCAGATCAGATAGTGCCTTCACGCAATCCTTCCTCTCGTCAACTGTAGCCGCACGGGGTTTCACCTCTCATTCGGAAAGAAATTCATTCCTATTTATCCTACTCTCCTCTCGACATAGGAATCAACCTGCTACACAATTGCGCACGGGATGTTATGAGAGGCTCGTCCCAAACAGAAATGGCCTTGGGAGCAGCCCACAAACCGAAAGCCGGAGATTCAAAACTACGCATCAAAAATAACTGCAACCGTTGATCTCCTGAGTTTGGACCTATTGGCTGAATTTTCTGGATATGAACGTGGCGATGAACAGACACTATGTTTGGATCGTGTTCGTTGACCTCACCGGAATGGAAATCTGCGTTAAGCTGACAACCAGACCAGATCCACTTCAATCTTGACTTGATTGCTATTGAGATTTAACATCATAAGGGAGTCGCTTATTCTACATATGGCGGCCTCAGAAGGAGAATCATGCCAATCTATGAATACCGATGTTCCGCTTGTGGTGAGAAGTTCGATTTGCTACGTTCTATGAGCAAGGTTCATGAACCGGCCGATTGCCCCAAGTGCAAGAACGAGGCAAGACGCAAGATTTCAACATTTGCCGCCCGTTCCAGAGGTCCTGAGGGCAGTTTCCAGACAATGGGCGGTACTAAAGACTGCGGCGCTTGTACCTCCGGAAGTAGCTGCGCACATTGTGGATGAATCTGCGATACGCCAATCCTATCCCACATGTGGAGACAAAAGGGGGTAAAGAAACCGAACCGGGGGGGTATAAGCTCCGGGCAGGTAGTCGACTAACATCGACGTGGAAAGAACTGAGTGTGTCCCGGACACAGCGATCAGACAATTCGGCCGAAGTCCAACACCTCGAAGCCTAACAGCACTCCAACTTCAATAAGAAATCCTTGTGGCACGCAAAATCTGCATTTTCTGTGGCCGCGGCGGATGGCGTTCCCTCTTTGGCATGTCAGCTATTATCAAGCAGCAGAATCCGGCTTTCGACGGGCCGATAAATACAGCCTCTTCTGAATTTACCAATTTTTCACCCATTATTTACCTGTCCTTTACACAATAGCAAGCCCCAAGCCTTGACAGTGACAACTTCCTGTTGCCAAAATTGGCTCAGTCATAATCCGTCAGTCCTTACAATGATGCGGGCAAAAAGACGTTGGCTGGCTGTCCCCCTTGTTTTGCGACGGCCCGATCCTCAACTTTGGGACAATCAGCATGACAGAAGGAGGTTCTGAAATGAAGCGTTTCTTACTGCTGGCAGGTGTTCTGTTACTTCTGGCCGGATTGGTGCCTGGCGCGATTGCTGGCGCCTCAACCAACGAATCTCCTCCCACTAAAGAGGTGGCTGCAGAAGAATCACTTGATTTCGGAGATGCACCGGAAGGGTTTGATGTTGCCCACTTTCCGACGACTTTAGCCAACAACGGCGCGCGTCACCTTATTAACCCGAAGGTCTATCTGGGTCAATGGGTGGAGGCTGACACTGACGGGAAACCCCATATCAATGCCATCGGAGATGATATCCTGGATCGGACGGATGACGAGGACGGCGTGGCCATCCCGGCTCTCAGAGCCGGGGCCACTTCCCGCATCGGGGTGACTGCCAGTGTAGCCGGGTATCTCAATGCCTGGTTTGACTTCAACAGCGACGGAGATTGGGATGATGCGGGCGAATATCCGCTGGCTGACGTGCGGATTCCGGCAGGCTTCTCCGCCCACCTTGTCAAACCGTCAATTGAGGCCAATCCCGGTGATACTTATGCTCGCTTTCGCTTCACCACCAGACCACTTTCGGAGACGTTGAAACCTCTCTACACCGGTCAGGCCCCAGACGGCGAGGTGGAGGACTACATGGTGACCATTCGGCCTTTCGGACCGGATTCGTTTGAGCCTAACGATGAATTCTCGCAGGCCGTCGACCTGGGCAGTCTTAACCAGAGTCGAACCGGATTGGGCATTCATGAACCCAATCAAGAGGACTGGTTCAAATGGACAGCGCTGAGCGACGGAGAATTCAGCCTCGATGCCAATTCTGATGACCGGGTGGATAAATTGTTCTTCAATCTGTACGATGCCGAGGGTAATCGGCTCGCCTCCTCGGATGGCAGCCCCATCACATGGAAAGGCTCCAAAGGCACTGCTTACTATGTGCAGGTGCTGGCAAAGGACGAATTGGTGGTGGGCGACTATCAGCTGTATATTGATGCCGCGCCCATCCAGAATTACGCAGTGCTTTTTGCCGGCGGCATCAGGCTGGCCAAGAATTTTCCCAGATACTACGATAATATCAAGAAGATGTACCAGACGCTGCTGAGCGATTTCCCTATCTCTGCCGACCACATCTGGATACTCTACGCCGACGGCACCAATTCGGCAATCGATCGCTCCGACAATATTAATTCCGATATGTCCTACGCGAGCGCGGCTTACGTGATGGCCGGGACTTCGGACAATCTGGAAACCGTGCTGACCGAAACGCTTCCTCCCCTGGTGGACAGCGACGATCACTTCCTGTTCTATTCTTTTGATCACGGCGGCGGGGCGGAAAATGTCCCCTCAAGCCAGGGCGAAGAGGTTCTTTGCGGCTGGGGCGATAACATTTCCGACGACGATCTGAATGACTGGCTGGACTTGGTGGGAGCCGGATATACCACCGTGGTTCACACCCAGTGCTTTGCCGGAGGAATGATCGACGATCTGCTGCCAACCGCATCCGATATCTTTGCCGCCTCTGCGACCAATCACTATGAGGCCAGCTGGGGAAACGGCTTCGCCAACGCCTATGCCGATGCCCTTATCAACGGACACAACAACTCCTACGATGCCTATGTCTACGCCCATGACCATGACCCCTATGCCATCGCCCGCGGCACGTATACCGGCAATCAGGGTACATGGACGGACGGCAAAGAACACCCCTGGGCATCGTCGACAGCCAACTTTCCCATCCTCCCAAGAAACAATAATCGGCCGCCCTTTCTGATCTACGAGAAGGAACTGAAGTTCAGGCCGCCAGAGCCACCCTGGGAGTGGATAATCATCACCTATGACATGTTGCTATCGGAATCCGATTTTGTGGAGCCCGATATGGACAGCGTGGGGTTCCGCATCGAGTCTGTGAATGCAGGAGGCTTGCTCTTCAAGAACGGCAATCCGGTAATTCCGGGTGAGACCACCGTCCTCTACGGGGAGAGACTGGAATGGTTCCCATCGGAGAGGATTGATTCAAATATTCAGAAGGCCGAGGAGGTGCTCGCTGCCTTTTCCGTTCGTCTGACCGATGGGACCACTGTTTCCGATGATCAGGCTACCGTTTCCATAAATATGGGCTCCTCTTCGCTTCCCGACGCCATCGATGATCAGGCCGAGATGGCCGAGGACTCGGTTGATGTGGTGATCGATGTTCTGGATAACGATAAAGCCGAAGAGGAAGGACCGCTGGTGATTGCCGGAGTAGGCCAGCCGGCGCACGGGACTGCAACAATCGCCAACGGTCATGTTTTGTATACGCCGTCCCCCGATTTTCACGGCGAGGACGACTTCAGCTACACCATCGCCGACGCTAGCCAGTCGACGGATACCGCTCTTGTCACCGTCAAGATTTACAGCGTCAACGACGCCCCGGATGCCTGGGACGATACCCTCAATGTCATGATCGACAGCCAGGACAATCTGATCAATCCTCTGCTCAATGATGAAGATGCCGATCCAGACCCGCTCAACGCAATTCCGGGCAGTGCTCCATTGCACGGCAAGGTTGTGGCCATCGATGACGTCACCCTGAGCTACACTCCAGACCCCGGCTATGACGGAGAGGACAATTTCACTTACTTTGCCTCCGACGGTAAGGCGATGACCGAAGCCGCTGTGAGGGTCAACGTAGTCGAGTCATCGCGGCTGGATTGGGGAGACGCCCCCGAGTTTGGCTCCTCCCTGGGTGACGGGTATCCCACCCGGGCAATCAGCGACGGCGCCCGCCATGTTATCGACGGGCCATGGTTGGGTAAGATAGCCCCGGACGTTGAAGCCGATGGACAGCCGGAGGCACTAGCCGCCGGCGATGATACTCACGGAACGGCCGATGAAGACGGGGTGGATTTCCCGATCCTGATCCGCGGGAAATCGGCAGAGGTATCTGTGATGGTTGGCGGCGGTGGACGTGTGGATGCCTGGATAGACTGGAATGCCAACCACATGTGGGAGGACCCGAGAGAAAAGATATACTCCGGTTATCTTTCCGCAGGACTTCATACCCTCACTGTGAGCGTGCCGACCGACGCAGTTCCAGGCCTTAGCTTCGCCCGGGTTCGCATCAGCAACAACACGGACGGATTGACTCCTTTCGGTCTGGCCCCCAATGGAGAGGTGGAGGACTATGCCGTGACGATAACGGACGAGGTCAAGGTGGATATATCCGTAACTTTGCAGGGTTCCTCCCGTCCCGATAAGGGATGGGTAATCCCTCTTACGGTCAAGTTCTTCAAGCCGGGGGCCAATGTACTGCGGGATTTACCAGTGGCTATCTGCACCGACACCACCAGAAAAGCCGGGGCCACAGCCATTTACACGGTCGAAAAGGTCCCGGAAGGGATATACGATGTTACTGTAGTCAGTAAACACACTCTGATCAATGTCAAGAAGAATGAGAAGATTACCGGTCCCGCTGATTCGGTATACATGGGTACCCTTCTGGAGGGGAACGCGAATAATATGACTGGCTTGGAAATCACTTCCACGATCATCAATTACACTGACTTCCGCATTCTGGCAGCCTCGTTTATGAAAAGCACGAGGGATGCGGACTTTGATCCAAGGGCAGATTTCGACCGCAACGGCATCGTGGATATCTCAGACTTTGGTCTGCTGGCCGTGAACTACATGAAGACAAGCCCGGTGGAAGTACCCTGAAGAGTAGTTGACATAAAGGCACCAGGGCAGGTTGGGGCTTTTCTCAAAAGACAGATGAGATGAATCACAAGTCTGTCTTTGTCATAAAGTTCGGTCCTCCCCACCAGAAACTTTGAGGGCCTCCGATTATACAATCGGAGGCCCTCTTATTAGCAGCTGAACCTTCTTTGATGATGGCAACTTCAAAGATGGGGCGAAATGCAGGTCTAGGTTTCACCGCGACAATGGCTTTCTCCTGTTTGGGGTCGACTTTAAACCATCAGTTGAAATGCGACACGAAAAGGGGTAAAGAACCCGAACAGAGAGGAAGGGTAGCATAAGCTCTGATGAGATAACAGTCCAACGGCTATGTGCAAAGAAGTCAGACCTGCCCCTCTTTCGCGCATTGATAACACAAGAGGTTTTAGTAGCCGTGCTTCAAACACGGCGCAGCACTACCCAGGGAAAAAAGAGGCCGGGGCAAGAACCCGGCCTCTTTTTAGTCTTTTGCGGTGAAGGGACTATCGCCTGTTTCTGGATCCGCCACCCTGGTTGCTGTAGCACTGGCTACAGTAAACAGGCTTGTCCAAGCGAGGTTCGAACGGCACTTGGGTTTTGCTGCCACATGCGGCGCACACGGCCGGATACATCTGCCTGCTTGAGCCAAAGCTTCCATAGCTGCCGCTCCCGCCTCCGCCACGCTCCTGCTTCTTTGCTGTGCGGCACGATGAACAACGCTTAGGATCGTTGGTGAAGCCTTTGGTGGAGAAGAACTCCTGTTCACTTGCCGTGAAGGTGAACGTAGCCCCACAATCGGCGCACTGCATTTCTCTGTCGGTGAAACTCATTGGATGACCTCCTATCTAAAAAATTGTGAACTGAACTTCGGTCATCCAATATCTTAAGGAACCTTGCCTTGAAGAGACCTTTGCGCTGATAAGTCAAAGGAGTTTCTGGGGAAATTGGTAACCTTGGTTATGCCACTGGCTCAATTGTACGCGATAATCATAATAACTACAAGAGGAACGCTTTCCAGGTACAAGAGCCGTGGTGTCAATCAGCGGATGCATTTCCTTTCTTGCACCTGAGCCTCATTAGGGCAGGTGACATAAGCTTTCGGTGTGTTCCCTTATAGCAGAAGCGCTGAAACATTCACCATGGAAATTTGGGAAATACTATCGGCTCATGCCGAAAAATACGGGCTTGAAATGGCTCCCGAAACAGGAGTTTGACGAACACATGATATGTCGGCCCTTGTGTCCTGTAAACCAGTATTCAGAGAGCCCCCGCTCAAATGCGATATATGTGGCGAACCGCCGAACCCCCAGTGCGTCAAGTGGTGCGCCAGCGGAGCTCTGACTCTCGTAGATACCCACGGGCAAGCCCGTGGCACTTTTACAGTTCAAGCTTCGCTTGACCTGAATCCTGGCTTTCCTGCCAACGAACATATTTGATGATCCTTGCTTCATCTACCCCAACTGTTGACACAAAATACCCCGGCGACCACACTATGTTTTCTTTCCAGTAAACCTTCTCTAACCAGGCAAACTTTTTCCTCAACTTGCTGCTCGTCTTACCCTTCATTCTCCCTATCACATCGCTTACTGCATATTTGGGTGGAATAATCATCACCATATGCACATGATCAATTTGAATGTTGAGCTCAACTACTTCACACCCCGGCATATCTCGCAGCACCTTCGGAAAAAGTCTCTCCAGATATTCCGTCACGCCAGGATTCAGGATGCGGCGTCGATATTTCACTATCCATGCTATGTGATATTCGGTTCGATATACGCCATGCCCGGATAATCGTACGTCCATCCCCACATTTTACATCATATCGACGCCGCTTCATTCCCCCACGGGCAAGCCCGTGGAACCCTGCCCTTCGGGTTATTGGCGTGAAATTTGGGCCTGAATATGGGATAATCAGTGACAATAAGATAATCGATAACGACTCTATCAAAATATGAGGAGGGCCCAAAGAAATGTCTTCTGAGTTCAAGTATTTGTTCAGCCCCATAAAGATCGGCAAAAAAACAGCGAAGAACAGAGTGATTTCTCCGGCTCATTTCACCATTTACGGGAGCGGATTGACGGGGGTGAGCCCCTATGAGAGGCCCAGCGATCCCAGCGACGATCGATATGCCGCCTTCCTGGAGGAAAAAGCAAGGGGCGGGTGCGGGACGATCGTGAGCAAAACCTGCGGCGTGGGAAAGCTGGGACAGGAAGGGAATATGGAGTACCAAGTGCCTCGCCCGGAACGCCTTACGGAAGCGTGCAAGAGACTTTCTGAAGCCTGCCACAGGCATGGGTCCCTGTTCCTGCTGCAACTGGGGGCCTACGGAATGGCAATGGGAGACTTCTGCGCAGCTTATCCCAGACCTTCCTTCGGCTTTTCAGCCTCGCCCGATATGACGGGATTGGAAATACCTCACGTGATGGAAATCGAGGAGATCGAAGAGCACATCGAGAGCTATGTTGTCGGCTCCAGAGCGGGCAACAAGGGTGGGGTGGACGGCATTGAGCTCCATATTTCCGAAGGCACACTGATCCAGCAGTCGCTGTCGAAAACCTCTAATCAGCGGCAGGATAAGTACGGCGAGCAGCTTGCCTTTCTTACTGAGATTGTAAACCGCGTGCGGGCCGAGATCGGTCCGGATATGATCCTGGCCCTTAAGCTGATTGCCGATGAAATGTTCCCGAAGGAACTCGGAGGGCTTTCAAATGAGGATATGGCTGACATCGCCCGGAGGATCGATCAACTCGGCAAGGTTGACCTGATCACTACAGCTCATGGTAAGGGGCTATCTGATATATATATGAATATCCAGCCGTTCTATATTCCCTTTGGAGCGTGGTTGCCGCTGGATGCCCAGATCAAGAGGGCAGTGAAGAATATTGTGGTTGGCGCTACGGGCAGAATCGTTAACCCGGTGCAAGCGGAAAAAGCCCTGGCCGATGGACTGGTGGACATGGTCGGTCTGGTCAGAGCCCAGATTGCCGATCCCCATTGGGCCAGGAAAGCCATGGAGGGAAGGGCCGAAGATATCAAGACCTGTATCGGCTGCCTTCAAGGCTGTGGTGAGCGGGTGGCTCATGACAAACCCATCACCTGCCTGCAAAACCCGGCATGCGGCAGAGAATATGAGTTCGGAGGAACTATCGAGCCTTGCCTGGATCGAGCCAGGGAAAAGAAGAAAGTGGTCGTAGTCGGAGGCGGACCCGGCGGCATGGAAGCCGCGAGGGTTGCCGCTGAGCGCGGCCACAGCGTGACGCTCTATGAAAAGGACAAAGAACTGGGCGGCCAGATCAACCTTTTCTTCAAAGTGCCGGCCCGCGGAGAATTCGAGGAGGTTATTCGATATCGCAATACCCAGCTTAAAAAACTGAAGGTCAGGGTTCTTCTGGGGGAGGAAGCGACGGCAGAGAAGATTCTGGCAGAGAACGCCGATGCGGTGATCATTGCCACCGGCTCACTGCCTATGGCACCACGCATGCCCGGTATCGATCAACCCAACGTTATCAGTTGCGCCGATGCACTGGCGGGAACCAAGCCGGTCGGCAACCGGGTAGTAGTCTACGATATGGAGCTTCGCCAGAAAGCTGCCTGCGCCGCCGAATGGCTGGCCGGTCAGGGAAAAAAGGTGGAAATCGTCACCCCGGCTCCCAGTCCCGGCATACTGGCTGGCCATATGCATCAGGGCTTGCTGAAGCAAAGGTTGTGGGGCAATCCGAATATCACCATCACCTCGAACACCAAGGTAACCGGGATTTCCGGCAAGACCCTGAACGTGATCCATGTCCATTCGTTCAAACCAGGCACCATAGAAAACGTAGACACTTTTGTGTATTGCACCTATAATCGATCGGAAGACAAGTTATACAAAGAGCTGAAAGGAAAGGTGAAACAACTGGTCCTTATCGGCGATGCGTGGGGACCGCGTTCATCGATGCACGCCATTCACGACGCCTTCTTCCACGTCAGAGAAATCTAGCAGTCATCGGAACGGAGCAGTCATGGAAGAGAACTCAACAACGCCATCGGCGGCAAAAAAAGATGTGTGGGTTTTTGCCGAACACGAGGGCGGCGAGCTATCAAAGGTTTCCTTGGAGTTGTTTTCGGAAGGACGGACACTGGCAAAAAGGCTGGGCTCGGACCTTTGCGCTTTGCTCATCGGCGATAGAGTATCGGATTTGGGAGCCATCCCCATGCAGTACGGGGCAAGCAAGGTTTATCTGGTGGAAGACGATTCGCTGAGGCAGTACACCGGACATGCATGGATTCGTTTACTGGCCGATCTTATCAAAGAACGTGGACCGTCCATCGTCCTGTTCGGTTCGACCCCGAAAGGGAGAGAAATGGCCCCGCTCCTTGCTGCCGACGTTAAGGGAGGCTTCGCCAGCGAGTGTACTATCTTCGATATCGGCGACCAGGATCATCTGCTGGCAACCCGTCCCATCAACGGGGGGAAGCTCGATGCGAAATGTTTCTTTTCCTCCAAATGCATCACTCAAATTGCTACCGTTCGCCCCGGAGTGATCGATACCGACGAACCGAATGCGTCACTAACATCAGAGATTATCAGGATAAACGTGACGGCCAAAGAAGATCGCGCCAACAGTAAAATCACCGGTTTCCTCAAGGGCGATCCAGCCAAGATCGATGTTCGCGAAGCAGAGGTCGTTATAGCTGCCGGCAGAGGCGTAGGCGGGCGGGAGAATTTGCGTCTCATCGAGGAATTGGCTGCTGTTCTGGGAGCATCGTTGGGCGGGACGCGCTGTGCCGTCGATATGGGGCTGCTATCGCCGGATCGGTTGATTGGACAGACCGGCAAATATATTTCACCCAAGCTCTATATTGCCTGCGGCATTTCCGGCGCAACGGAACATTTGCAGGGCATCAGAGCTTCCCAACATATCATCGCCATCAATTCAGATCGCAACGCTCCTATCTTCCAAACGGCTAAAGTTCGGATCGTGGGGGACCTGCGCGAGGTTGTGCCTGCCATAACAGAGCGGGTGCGTCAGATCATCGGCTCCGGGCAGGTGGCCAAAGCCGATGCGGTGATGAACAGCATTCACTCCAACTGATTTGAAACCCGAGGTTTGAAATGAAGATAGTGGTCTGCATCAAACAGGTCATCGATCCCGAGTCTCGCTTGAGACTCGACCCTCAAACCGACGCCATCGATGAGACCATCATCGGCTATGTGATCAACCCCGCCGATCTGTTTGCCCTAGAAGAGGCTCTCTGGTTAAGAGACATGTCCGGCGGGGGAGAAGTCACTCTCCTGGCGATGGGGCCGCCGCGTTGCAAGAGGCCTCTGATAGACGGCCTGGCAATGGGAGCAGACAAAGCCGTACATCTGTGGGATCAATCCTTTGAAGGATCGGACAATTATGTCACATCAATGATCTTGGCCAAAGCCATTGACCGGATAGGATACGACATGGTCCTCTGTGGCAGACAGGCAATCGACGACAACGGCCAGCAGGTGCCGGCGACGATAGCCGGATTGCTTGGTTTGCCATTTATTTCGGCAGTGACCCGTATCGATATCCGACTGCCGGAGAAGAAAGCGATAACTCATCGATCCTTGGGAAAGGGGGATCGTGAGATAGTGGAATGTGGTCTTCCCGCTGTATTTAGCGTGGAGACAGGGATCAATAGGCCGAGATACGCCAAAGCGCGCACGCGGTTGCAGGCAGAAAAGAAGGAAATCGTTACCTGGGGATGCGATGATTTGAACCTTAGCCAGGCCGATGTGGGTCAATCCGGGTCTTTGGTAGAGGTTCGCGGAATTACCTATCCCAAACCAAGGGCCAAGAAGGTCGCTACACCTCCATCCGATCTGCCCCCACATCTAAGGTTGCAATGGCTCATGAGGGGAGGAAGTGACCAGGGCGCTGCGAAAAACAGCAGCGATTTCATTGAAGGCTCACCCGAGGAAGTGGCTTCCATGGTGCTGAAATACCTGACCGATGAGAAGATACTGTCCGCTGGAGACAAAAGGAAATAGGCAGCTTTTCCAGGAAACAGCGATATGAAAGAGCAGAAAGTAACGGAATCAGCGCGGGGAGAGATATTCCAGAATATCGAGTTTGGCTGGATAATATACATCCTGGCCTTCATGGCCACAGCTCTGGTTTTCTATGCCTTGTACACACGAATGCGGCTGTGGAAGATGGGGAAGCCGGAAAATCGCTTTGAGAATAAAGGGCAAGTGATAAAGGACTTCATCAAAACGGGGATTGCTG
This sequence comes from Dehalococcoidia bacterium, assembly GCA_028711995.1. NCBI lineage: Bacteria > Bacillati > Chloroflexota > Dehalococcoidia > Dehalococcoidia bacterium. Next base: position 29,195 of record JAQTRE010000023.1, read on the forward strand.
ACGGCGTGTTTCACCGCCGCTTTTTCCGAGCCAGAAACCCGGCGACACCAGCGGAAACTGGGTGGTGGATCGTCGACAGGCTAGGCCACAGCCGTTTCCTCCTAGACTCCTGGGCAGGCATCAACCACTTCCTCATGTTTGCCGGTGCGGTCTTCCTCCTCATCGCCACGGGCGCTAATGTGATCTCTCATTATATTTATGAATTCCTTGAGGGGCACACCTATCTGGCCATCTCTTGCATCGGCGATGTCGGCGGTGTGCTGATGCTCCTGGGTGTTTTTGGCGCGGCCCTCAGGAGGTATATCAAAAAGCCAGCGCAAGTGAATAACGTCACGGATGATCGGATCACTCTGGCCATGATTGCCGTAGTGGTTCTTACCGGATACATCGTTGAAGGTCTGCGACAGGTAATCGCCGATACTCCTTCACAGTGGGCGCAATGGAGTTTTCTGGGATACGGGTTTGCTCAGATATTCGATTCTTCAACAATGCTCCAGTATCAAATAATTTGGTGGATCCATTCGATTCTGGTTATCGTAGCAGTAGTATACATCGCCCTGACATTCAACAAGTTGAGCCACATTCTCGTTTCTCCGATAAACGTGTTTTTCCGCTCTACACGCCCCAAAGGGGCATTGGCCCCTCTGGATATGGAGAGTCCGGAGAGTTTTGGGGCTGCGAAGATCGAGGACTTCACATGGAAACAGTTGATGGACCTGGATGCCTGCACCCAGTGCAGCCGTTGTCAGGCCAACTGTCCGGCGTATCTGAGCCAGAAAAAGCTTTCACCAAAGAAGGTGATTGGAGACCTTAAATCACATCTGTGTGACGTCTATCCCGTGACGGTGAAGACGATGATCAACGGGAAACTCATGGCGACCGAATCCCGCAAGGATATGGGCAAAGAAGTCGTCACCGAAGAAGTGATCTGGGATTGCACCACCTGCCGGGCTTGCGAAGAAGTCTGTCCCGTCTTTGTTGAGCATATCGATAAGATAATGGACATGCGGCGCGATCTTGTACTGGAGCAGTCCAGGGTACCGGAGAGCGCTGAAAATGCCCTGCGAAGCATCATGGACAGGGGCCACCCGTGGAAAGGGAGTTTAGACACCCGGCCCGATGTGGCGCAGAAGCTCGGAACCAGGGCGATGGCCGAAGATAACAAGGTCGATGTGCTCTTCTATATGGGCTGTACCACCATGCTTCAAGAGAGGCCCGCGATTGTTGGCACTGCAACGGCTAAGCTCCTCAAGGCTGCCGGAATCAAGTTCGGCGTATTGGGACCGGAAGAGACATGCTGCGGCGAGCCGGCGCGTCGATTGGGTGAGGAGTATCTCTTCCAATCACAGGCTCGGAAGAATATCGCCCTTTTCAGGAAATACGGGGTCAAAAAGATCGTAACCGTCTGCCCTCATTGCTTTAATACTCTAAAGAATGAATACCCCCAGTTTGGTGGAGACTTTGAGGTCGTCCATCACAGCCAGCTGATCGCCGAACTGCTCATGCAGGGTAAACTGAGGCCTTCGCAGACCGTTAACAAAAGCGTCACCTATCATGATCCCTGCTATCTGGGTCGATATCAGGAAATTTACGAGGAACCGCGGGGAATTCTGACAGCAATACCTGGTTTGCAGATGGTTGAGATGGAGCGCAACCATCGCCAGAGCTTTTGCTGCGGAGGCGGTGGAGGCAGAACGTGGCTGGAGGAAACCGGCAGCAAAATCTGCGAACTACGCGTTGACGAGGCAATTAAAACAAAAGCCGATATGCTGGTTACTGCTTGCCCCTTCTGCCTGAAGATGATGGAATACGGCAAAACTCTTAACCAATCGGATAGCGCGATGAACATTCTGGACATCGCTGAGTTGGTGGAAAGCGCACTCTGATGATTGAATGGTCCTGGAGGCTCAGATTACCATCACTCCTGATGACAAAAATTTTTGGTATTGTAAGCCGGAGCAGGGCCGAACCCCATCTGAAACACGGGCTTGTCATCCACCTTATCCTAAGGACGAATCCGTCAGGCTGCCTTCCCCAATCCCCGTCGGTCTCAACCTCAACCACCTCGTGGCCCCCTGTCGGAAAGATATGGGCACGAAGAAATGAACAGCTCCGGTCTTGTTTGATGACATCAGAAGTGTTGCTTTATCCATAAAGCCTTGGGGCCGCCACTACCTTTTCGAACCGAGATTAGTCTACTAGCCCC
>JAQTRE010000024.1 GCA_028711995.1 Dehalococcoidia bacterium
GGCGCTTGTTTTGGCGCTAAATTCGACCCGCCAGCCGATTCACTCAGACTTTAAACTTCGCAGCATAATATCAGGGTGACTCAATCAGAATTCCGATACCGGCTTTTTGCAGGGACGCCATCATTTCAAATGAGGTTTCGCTGAGAGAACCCCCGTCCTGCTTCAGAATAAGCGTCTGATCGTTTACGGTGACAACGTATTTATTAGAGGTATGCAGTGAGTCGGTCCCTTCCACGAGGATTGTCCCCAGCACGTTGTTTTCATTCCCGGGTTGGACCTTGATGATATCGCCCACGAAATCGGGGGGCGTTTGCAGGGGTGTTCGATCGGGCGGATTTTCATCGGAGGAATCACAACTGAGAACAATTGCCGCCAGCAATACAAAGAGGATAACCAATCCGATCAGTCTGGGTAGTTTCATCATCTGCCTCCCCACATTTTGCTTCCATAATAATAGACGTGTTGAGAGACAATAGCGCTCATTTCAACATCGATCGGAAGTTGATCAGTGATTCCCTAGTCTATCTGGCTGACGCGCTCATTATATCGGATAAACTTGTCTATGGCCCCGGCAGCATCCGTCACCGATCCAAACACGGGCAGGCCTGACCTGTAGCACTTCTCCATCAATTCAGACGCGATCTGGTGATCCGTGACGGTATATCTCGCCTGAACAACTGCCGCACAGGGTTTGCCCGAAAGCTTGGCACCCTCAACAAAGGCTTCTATCAATGGACCTAATATGCCCATCGTCATCGGCCGCGGCCCTACATCGATGGATACGTGCATGATCAACAGATCGATCCCCTGCCAGCTGCCGATAATATGGACCGCATTCTTCAATGCCTCGCTATTCCAGAAAATGGTGTTCACATCGGCAGGGTTGACAATTATGTTGCCATCGGCAGGGACAATAGTGCTCAGTTTTTGTTGTAACTCTGAGGGAAACACCGGCACCATCAGATTAGCTTTAGAGCAGGCATCAGCAGCCACCACACTGGCACCACCTCCCACACCTACCAATGCCGTATTCCTTCCATTAGGCTTGTTCATAAAAACATGCGGCAGCAAGGTGTCTATCATCTCTGCCACGCTGTAGACTTGCTGCGCGCCTTTTTGCTTCAGCAGCCAGGACCACACCTCTCGGGAACCGGCAAGGGAGGCAGTATGGCTCATCACAGTTCGGGTTCCTGCCTCAGTTTCACCCCCCTTCATCACAATAACAGGCTTTGCCTTTGTCGCTTTCTCCAGTGCGGCAATAAAACGTTGGCCATCCTTCACACCCTCGATGTAGCAGGCAATTACCTTCGTTTCCGGATCCCGGGCAAAATACTCCAGTAGTTCCGTTTCATTGATATCAGAGGCATTCCCGTAGCTGACAACCTTGCTGAATCGCACACCTCGAGTGGCTCCTTCCCTCACGATGGCGTTCGTGTGCCCTCCGCTCTGGCAAATGACACCCACCGGGCCGCTCTCCCTTGGGAAATCCCCGGCAAACGTAATCCCACCTTTGGGGCTATAGATACCCATGCAATTCGGGCCAACAATCCTCACTCCGGCTTCTCTCGCCTTGGCCCTCATTCTCTTTTCCAGCTCACTCCTGTCGCCCAACCCTGTTTCGCTGAATCCGGCCGTAAACAGCGTCACCACCTTCACCTTTTTGGCAATACAATCTTCCATCACCTGGACCGTGGTATTGGCCGGGGTGGCAATGATAACCATATCCACCGGTCCGGGGATATCCCGCACCGAAGGATATGCCTGAAGCCCATGGACGCTCTCCCCCCGCAGATTCACCGGGTACAGCCTGCCTTTGTACCCGAACTCTATAAGGGACAAAAGCAGAAACGCCCCCGGAGCATGCTTCGACGGGCTCGCGCCAACCACAGCCACCGACTTCGGGCTAAATATCTCATCAAGGTTACTATATATTTCAGTTGTCTGAGGATTCATAAAAGGTCCGCCTTTCCTTACGCTTGTCTTTAAGCACTTTACATCGGGAGCAATCTCGATGTACTCTTCCACCGATGAGTATAGAGCAGCAACACAATACTTGACAAGCACACGCACCCCCCGTCCCCCACATAGAGAGCGAGATGTCAGAGAAGGGTCCATTTACGAAGCTAAACCGACATGCTGAGCCCGTTTGACAGGATGAGAGTGCTGTGCTACGCTACCTAACGAGAATAACAAAGGAGGCACCAGCCATGAGTTATGAGACTCTCATTCTTAGCAAAGAAGACTATATTGGCACCGTCACTTTGAATCGCCCTGACAAGCTGAACGCTCTCACCGCCAAAATGGGCGAGGAGCTTAGGGATGCCTTCATGACCTTTGATCAGGATAAGGAAGTGAGGGTCGTGGTGATTACCGGGGCCGGAAAAGCCTTTTGCGCCGGCGCGGATATCCAGGGTCAGTTCACCGCAGAAGGAGCGGCGGGAAAGGAAGAAACCCTGATCAATCGAATTCCGAACGAATTCATTGTGTCGAAATCATCCTCGCTGGCCAACCTGAGAAAGCCAACCATCGCCTCAATCAACGGCGCGGCCATCGGTTTTGGTTTTACCATGTCTCTGGTTTGCGATATCCGTCTCGCCTCGGAGACCGCTAAATTCAGCCTGCCTTTCGCTCGAATGGGAATCCTGCCGGAATGGGGATCGAGTTATAATCTTCCCCGTCTGGTGGGCATTGCCAAGGCCTGCGAGTTATGCTTCACGGCCAAGGTCATTGATGCCAAAGAGGCTCTTGATATCGGGCTGGTCAATCAGGTAGTCCCGGCCGATAAGCTCAAGGAAGTCACCTATGCCATGGCCAAGATCATAGCGGACATGCCGCCCAAGTCCATGGAGCTTACCAAGAAAGCACTCTACATGGGCATGAAGAACGACCTTCCCACTCAGACGGCTTACGAAACCCTGGCTCTGCACTATCTCCTGGGAACAGAAGACCACATCGAGGGAGCCAAAGCGTTCCTGGAGAAAAGGAAACCGGTCTTCAAGGGCAAGTAACAAAAAACGAGTGGAATCTGCAGGGAGATCAGCTTGGCTACGCTGATCTCCCTGCCTTTGGCCAATCATGTTCAAGACCAAGATTACTGAATTGCTGGGTATCGAGTATCCGATCGTACAGGGTGGGATGCTATGGATTTCAACAGCCGAGATGGCATCGGCTGTCTCCAACGCCGGCGGATTGGGCGTAATCGCTTCCGCGAACTTCAGTAGCCCCCAGGAACTTCGCCAGGAAATACAGAAGGCCCGGACACTAACGTCAAAGCCATTTGGAGTCAATATTGCCTTTCTTCCGGCAGCCAAACCAAGAGATCACGCGGCTTTCATTCAAGCATCTGTGGAAGAGGGCGTAAAAGTCTTCGAAACGGCCGGATCTAACCCCGAGCCATACATGAAACTCCTCAAGGCAGATGGCGCCAGGGTCATCCACAAGACGACTGCAGTGCGATTCGCTCAGACGGCGCAGAATTCGGGGGTCGATGCTGTGGCGATGGTAGGGCAGGGCGCTGCGGGCCATCCGGGAATGGATCTGGTCAGTTCAATGGTGTTGATTCCGGCCGCCGTTGATGCTCTCCGCATTCCGGTTATTGCTGCCGGTGAAATAGCCGATGCGCGTGGCTTTGTGGCGGCGCTGGCTCTTGGAGCGCAGGGGATTTTAATGGGCACGAGGTTCATGGCCACTCAAGAATCCAACATCCACCCAAAGGTCAAAGCGTGGCTAGTCCAATCCAGAGAGACCGACACCCTTCTGATACAAAAGTCCGTGCGCAACACGGCGCGAGTTCGGACCAGCGACCTGGCCTACAAGATTTTGGGAATGGAATCCCAGAATGTCAAACTGGAAGACCTTCTGCCGCTGATCAGCGGAACCAGAGGCAAGGAGCTGAATCAAACCGGCGATCTGAATGCCGGGCTGCTCGCTTGCGGCCAGGTGATAGGGCTTATCGATCATATCCCCACGGTCAAGCAAGTCATCGATTCCATCATCAATGATGCCCGGATCATTAAAAAAAGCCTCGCCTCCATGACAGGCTAGAAAACCGGGTGCGAGCCTGAATGCCCCCTTTGAATCTCCCCGTTTAAGGTCATCTTGATAATCCGGGCGCTTGCTGGTATCATGTTTAGGCTGATGAGTCCGGTTCGGACATATTCCGCTAATAGAAATTTGGGGGTTCTTGGAGAAGTCTCAGCCCATTTCGGCAATGATACTTCTAACCAGAAAGGAGTTTTGAGATGTTTGCCATAGTTATACTGGTCGCGATGTTCGCGATCTTCTATTTCCTGCTCATCCGGCCGCAACAGAAGAGGCAGAAGGAACATGTGGCCTTGATTGCATCGTTACAGAAAGGCGATAAGGTGATCGCCGCCGGTGGGGTCTATGGTCAAATCGAATCCGTCAGCGAAGAGGACGTCATCCTGAAAGTCGAAGACGGAGGCAAGCTAAGGGTCCTCAAGGCCAGCGTTATGCTGAAACAAGAGACCGAATGATACCCCACGCATTGGCTAACCCTCTGACCCCGTTCGGAGGGTTTCCACTTCGCCCACTATAGAGTACAATAGATATTCGTCTGAGTTGTTTTACTCCTCGAAACACACGGCAATTCGGGCAACCTATTTGGGGAGGAGTTCATGCAGGACTTTAAGACCGAAAATATACGCAACGTCATTCTGCTCTCGCATACAGGTGCCGGAAAAACATCGCTCACTGAGGCCATGCTCTATAATGCCAAAATCATCACCCGTCTGGGCAAGGTGGATGAAGGCAATACCGTTTCCGACTTTGAGCCCGAAGAGGTAAAAAGAAACAGCAGCATCAGCACAGCCCTGGCGCCTTTGGAGTGGAAACAGACCAAAATCAATGTGATTGACGTTCCGGGATATTTCGACTTCGTCGGTGAAGTCAAGTCCGCCCTCCGAGTAGCAGACGCGGCATTGATTGTGGTTTGCGCCGTTTCCGGAGTAGAAGTGGGCGCCGAAATCCTCTGGGATTATGCAAGCGAAGTTCATCTGCCCCGCATGATTTTCATCAATAAAATAGACCGCGAGAATGCCGATTTTTTCAAGGTACTCAAGCAGATTGAAGGCAAATTCGGCCGAAAGTGTGTTCCTATACAAATCGCAATAGGAGCGCAAAACAATTACCAGGGCGCGTTTGACCTGATAGCGATGAAGTCCTTGGGCGATGCCAAAGCCGATATTCTCCCCAAGGATCAGATCAGTGCCCTGCGAGAAAAGCTGATAGAGGGCATTGCTGAAGCCGATGATAACCTGGCAACCAAGTATTTGGATGGTCAGGAGATAACCGAGCAGGAAATCCGAAACGCGCTGCGAAAAGGGACCCTCGAAAATAAGATCGTTCCCGTTTTGGTGGGCACTGCCTTGCGGGATAGGAATATCTCCGATTTACTGGATGCTATTTGCGATTATCTCCCCTCACCCAAAGAGAGAGGCGCGATAAAGGTTAAAGCCGACAAACAGGAAGAATCTTTGCCGCCTGAAGAGAGTGCGCCCCTATCCGCACTCGTTTTCAAAACCAGCACCGATCCTTACGTGGGCAAGATGAACTACCTGAGAGTCTTCAGTGGCGCTATTAACAGCGACTCCAGTGTCTGGAATACCACCAGAGGAAAACCGGAACGCATTGGACAGCTGTTTACCATGCGCGGCAAAACTCAGGAGCCAACATCGCGGATTGTGGCCGGTGACATTGGAGTGGTAACCAAACTGGCCGAAACAACCACTGGCGATACACTCGCCAACCAGGACCATCCCGTTTCCATGGCGACGATTGATTACCCTGTGCCCAACTTGAGCGTTGCGGTATACCCGAAGACAAAGGCCGACTTCGATAAACTTGGAACCGTGCTCAGTAAACTGGTTGAAGAAGACCCCTCGCTCTCCCTGCGCAGAGATGTCGATACCGGCGAAATCATCCTTTCGGGATACGGTGAAGCACAGCTGGACGTAGTCGCTGAGAAAATGAAGCGGAAATTCAGCCTTCAAACGGATCTTTCAACACCCAAGATCCCTTATAAAGAGACTATCACCGTTGCGACCAAGGCGGAATACAAACACAAGAAACAAACCGGCGGACACGGTCAGTACGGGCACGTGTACATCGAAATTGAGCCACTGCCAAAAGGCAGTGGCTATGAGTTTGCGGAAAAGATTGTGGGAGGGGCAATTCCCAAGAACTATATTCCAGCAGTCCAGAAAGGGATCAATGAGTCGCTTGCCCAGGGAGTTCTGGCCGGTTGTCCTATTGTTGATCTGAAGGTTACCCTCTATGACGGGAGCTTCCATGCGGTAGACTCTTCCGATATGGCATTCCGGATAGCCGGATCCTACGCCCTCAAAAAAGGCCTGGCTCAGGCCAATCCGGTTCTCCTGGAGCCAATGGTTAATGTCAAGATCGCTGTGCCGGAAGCCTTCACCGGAGATGTCATGGGAGACCTCAACGGAAGGCGAGCCCGCATATCCGGCATGAAACCTGAGAATGCAGTTGTGGTCATAGAAGCGCAGGCTCCGTTTTCTGAGATGCAACGCTATAGCATAGGCCTCCGGTCAATAACCCAGGGCCGCGGCAGCTACACCATTGAATTCAGCCACTATGAAGAGATGCCGGCCCATGTTTCCCAAAAAATCATCGATGAGGCCGCCAAACAGAAGGAAAGCAAGGGATAGAGGCAGCGGCGGAAAGCAAGGAAGCACTCACAGCTTTCCGGTGTCACGCTCTCCTCGGCCTACGCTTATTTGCAGTAAATGACAGGGAGGAATGATGAAAACCTTAGTGTTGGAAGTTGAAGAAAGAACTACGTTGGGAAAGAAGGTCAAGGCGCTGAGGCGAAGTGGCACAACACCGGCAAACATATTCGGCCACGCAATCCAGTCTCAGGCCATTCAAGTTGATACGGAAAAGGCAGAACAGGTCCTGGCAAAAGCCGGAGCCACTCAACTGATCACCTTGAAATCCCCCTCTTTCAACGAGGGGCGAATGGTGCTGACCGCAGAAGTGCAGCGCGACTTCATGAATGGCAAGCTCCTCCATATTGACTTCCATGAAGTGAGCATGAAGGATAAGGTCAAGGTGGTCATACCCCTTGTCTTCACAGGCGAAGCCCCCGCCTCCCGGCAAAAGGAACTAGTTCTCTTGGAAAGCCTGACCTCACTGGAAATAGAATGTTTCCCCAACGCCATCCCTGACAATATCGCCGTTGATCTAAGCAAACTTGAAGATGCTGGCGACCATATACTGGTTAAAGACCTGCAACTGAGTGATACGATCACAGTGCTGACACACGGAGAAGAAGTGATAGCCAGGATAGGGCGATTTGCCAAGGCAGAGGCCGTGGCTAAAGTTGCTGAGGAAGCTGAAGGCGCTCCAGCGGCTGAGGGAGCTGCTGGAAAAGCTGGCGCTGAGAAAACAAAACCCCAGGCCAGCGATGCCGCTCCTGCTAAGTCTGAGAAGAAGGCTTAGCACAGTTGATATCCGCTCCGACGTCGCTTACCCGGATTCGAGAGACAATCGGATATATGCAGATATGACAAATAATAAGGGATACGGTGATCGTATCCCTTATTATTTGGTTTGATTGCGTCCGTTCGTTTACAAAACCCGTACAGCCCCACACTTGTAAGTTGATTCACAGATTTCGCGCCTTTACTGAAAACCGTTATCAGTCTGATGATGGCCTGCAATTTCTTGTGGGCCTGTAATTGGTTAACATGACATGAGAAACGCCGTAATCGTCGATGCCGTACGCACCCCCATAGCCCGGGCACACCCTCACAAGGGCTGGTTCAGAAATATCCGCTCCGATGAGCTGGGCGTGCTGGTCGTAAAGGAACTGGTGAGACGTGTAGGGATCGATCCTGCGGAGATTGAGGACGTCATCCTGGGATGTGCCACTCAATGCGGTGAGCAGGCAATGAACGTGTCCCGGTATATTTCCCTTATGGCGGGCTTGCCATTCAAGGTAGGCGCTCAGACGATCAATCGACAGTGCGCCTCTGGGCTAACCGCCGTCAACACCGCTGCGCAGGCAATCATTTCCGGCTACGGAGATGTCTTCATCGCCGGGGGAATCGAAAGCATGACTCATCTGCCCGAGGGATTTGGCGCCAAACTGAATCCGAGGCGCTTTGATTTTGTTGACCCTACGGCGGCATCCATGGGGCTGGCAGCTGAAAACCTGGTTGAGATGTATCACATCTCTCGGCGGGAGCAGGAGGAGTTTGCTCTCCGGAGCCATCAGAAGGCTGTGGCCGCTCAAACGGCCGGGCGATTCAAAGATGAGATCGTACCGGTTGAAATCACCGAGGAGGATGGCAGTCAAAAGATCATCGATACGGACCAGAATCCTCGCCCCTATACCACGCTGGAACTGATGGGCGCCTTTGATTCTATCTCCAAGCCGGATGGAACCATCACTTCGGCCACGGCTTCGTTTGCCAGCGATGGAGCTGCCGCAATCATGTTGATGTCTGAGGAAAGAGCAAGAGTTCTCGGGATGAAATCTGTGGCTAGAATACGCTCAATGGCGGTAGCCGGGGTCGATCCGAAGATAACGGGATTCGGCACGGTTGCCGCGGCCCAAAAAGCTCTCGATCGAGCAGGGTTGAAGCCAGAAGACATCGATATTGTGGAGATAAACGAGGCGTTTGCCGTAGTGGCCATGGTGTGTCAGAGAGAATTGGGACTCCTTGAGAGCCGGGTAAATCCGAACGGCGGAGCCGTCGCTCTAGGGCATCCGATGGGCTGCACCGGGGCTAAATTGATGACTTCCCTGTTTCACGAGATGCAACATAGAAAGGCCAGGTTTGGACTGGTGACAGTAGGCGTGGGGATGGGGCAAGGTGAAGCCACGATTCTGGAAAGAATTCTGCTCTAACGTCTTCAATCCGGCCTCTTTGACAGTCTCGCTACCAGGTCTGAGTCACCCCAAAATTGCCACAGAGACAGCGGACCGGCCCACAGAAAGCAAGGGGTATCTGCGCCCCTTTAGCGTGGATAAGTCCCTGTTTTCCGTGGATAACCCCTTTGGACTGTGGATATCTTCCCTGCCCTTCGGGTAAACACTACCACTTCTGGGGGGTTACCCTTACATGAAAACCCTACCATCTTTCGGGGAAGTTCGTATTCGATTTTTCTTTTCTTGTCAACTTGGACTTACCAGGGATTCTACGCTCGTCAGGCCACTTTTCCCAGTCTTCCCAGTCCTCCAGCCGATTATTATGACTATTATTAAATATATTACAATATACTATTATCTGTGGATCACTTATAATTATTGTCAGGATATTAAAACATGATAGACAGGGCTGAAATATACGTTTACGGTGGGGAAGGTGGAAACGGAGTGGTGCACTTCCGGCGAGAGAAGTATGCCCCGTTTGGAGGGCCTGATGGGGGTGATGGGGGTGATGGAGGGAGCGTAATTCTGATTGGAGACGGAGGCATGACCACTCTCAGCGATCTCAGGCGGCAGAGGCACTATCGAGCCGAACGGGGGAGCCCCGGGAAGGGGAAACAGCAACATGGGAAGAAAGGCCAGGACTTGGAAGTGAGAGTTCCTGTAGGAACTATAGTGCGCAGCCTGGAGGAGAGTGGTGAGATGGAACTGGGCGATGTCACTCGGGATGGACAAAGGGTGGTAGTGGCAGGAGGTGGTAAAGGGGGGTTAGGGAACAAGCATTTTGCCACCTCTGTGAAGCAAGCGCCGAAGACCGCCACTGAGGGAGAACCTGGGGAGCGCAGACAGATAATTCTTGATTTAAAATTACTGGCCGATGTCGGATTGATAGGCCGTCCGAACGTCGGTAAGTCCACCCTGATCAATGCGGTCTCCGCTGCCAGATCGAAGGTGGCCGCTTATCCATTCACAACCCTGGAACCACAGCTTGGTGTGGTGGAGCTCGGTTATAAATCTTTTGTCGTCGCCGATATTCCAGGCTTGATTGAAGGAGCACACACGGGTCGGGGACTGGGGCATAACTTCCTGCGCCATATCGAGCGCACTCGCATTCTGATTCATATCATTGACGGGACTACAGACAGGCCGCTTGAAGACCTGGATGAGATCAACTCGGAGTTGTTTCGGTTTAATCCTTTGTTGAAGGAAAAGCCGCAGCTTGTAGCGGTCAATAAGATCGATATCCCGGAGGTGAGGCAACGATTGCCAGATATCGAGGATGCTTTGAGGAGTATTGAGGCTCGCGTTTATTTCATATCTGCGGCCAGTGGTGAGGGGTTGACTGAACTTATGAATGTATCCGCGGAGATGCTCTCAAAATCCGTTTCGAAAACACCGCCGACAGAAGCGGGCGAATTTAAGGTGTTTCGCCCCAAGCCTGTTGATGAACAGATTCGCCACAAGAGCCAGAAGGATCGAGAAGAGGGATGATCTGATGGAAATCGGTTTGCTGGGAGGCACCTTCGATCCAATCCACCTGGGTCATCTGATTATCGCTGAGGCGGTGAGGGAGCGGCTTGGACTCTCTCACATCACCTTCATTCCCTCCGGATATCCCTGGCTGAAGTCAGACAGGCAAATCACTGCAGCAAAGCACCGTTTGGCGATGGTGAAACTCGCCATTGAGTCGAATCCCCGGTTTGAAATGTCCACCGCTGAGATGGAGAGATCGGGGCCATCTTATACCGTGGATACGGTGAGGGCTATACGGCAGGAGATTGGCCCTGATGCAAAAATCTATTTCATTGCCGGAACGGACGCTTTGGTTGATTTGCCTCGCTGGAAAGACCCGGATCGGGTGGCGGAGTTGTGCCAGATTGTTGGGATGCGACGGCCAAGCGTATCGGAGGCGCAGTTGACACCCTTGAAATCGGCCCTGCCGAAGATATACGCCTGCATTCGGTTTGTTGACGTCCCTCAGATCGATATCAGCTCCTCGGATATCAGAGAGCGAGTGAGGAAAGGGCTTTCCATCCGTTATCTGGTGCCGCTGGGGGTGGAAACGTATATTCAGGAACACCAGCTTTACAGGAATTAGTAACCGGCTGAGTGCTGAGAACACGGAGGAATCATGGAATCGATGAAAAGGCTGCAGGAATTGATCAAAGAGAAGTCGTTCAGGTATGGCGATTTCACACTGGCATCGGGACTTAAGAGCTCGTACTACTTTGATGGGCGGCTCACTACCTTGTGGCCGGAGGGTGCCTATCTGGTGGGCAAAAAGGTCTTTGATTTGATTAAGAACGCCGGGATCGATGCCATCGGCGGGATGACACTGGGGGCCGATCCGATTGTGGCCTCAGTGGCTTTACTGAGCCATATGGAGGGCAAACCGATCCCTGCCTTCATCGTGCGGAAGGAGACGAAGGATCACGGAACAAAAAGGCTCATCGAAGGACATCTTCCTGCCGGGGGTACCGTAGCCATTGTCGACGACGTTATCACTACTGGCGGATCGATCTTCCGGTCCATTGAGGCGGTTGAGGCTCTGGGATGTCGGGTGGGTAAAGTGGTGGTTGTCCTGGATCGGAATCAGGGGGGAGCCGATGATCTTCGTCGTCGGGGCTACGATTTTGTTGCTTTACTGAAGGCTGACGCTGACGGGCAAATTGAGATTGGTGTTGAGGGCTGAGCCTGAAGACTTGGCAGTCTTCAGCACCCTGACCTTCTCCCCGTCAAGGCAGACTATCTCAATTCTCAGCGACCTCGGCGCTCTCTACGGTAAACCTCGTGCCTATCTGCATCAAGTCTGTTTGACATGCTGACGGCACTGTCTAACGCCGAATAGTGTGCTAGAATTAGAAAATGTAACATCAACCAAGGAGTAGCAATCCCATGCAGACTGCCAAACGCATCGAAAAACTGCCGCCTTATCTTTTTGTCGGAATCTCCAGAAAAATCGCCGAGAAGCGCGCCCAGGGCGTAGATGTTATCAGCCTGGCTATCGGCGACCCGGATCTTCCTACCCCATCGCACATCATCGACCGCCTTTGCGAAGCGGCTCGCGATCCGGTCAATCATCGATATCCGGAGACGGACGGATTGCCGGAACTGAGACGGACCATCGCCGATTGGTACCGGAAGCGCTTCGGACTTACCTTTGATCCGGATAAGGAGGTCCTGCCCCTCATCGGCTCCAAAGAGGGGATCGGGCACATGTCTTTTTGCTTTATCGATCCCGGAGATATCGCACTGGTTCCTGATCCCGGCTATCCGGTCTATTCCATGAGCACCCTCCTTGCCGGTGGCGAACCTTTTTATCTGCCCCTCACCGAGGAAAACGGCTTCTTGCCCGATTTGGAAGGGATTCCAAGGAACGTGGCTCACAAGGCCAAGCTTTTGTGGCTCAACTTTCCCGGCAATCCCACTGCGGCAGTGGCCAGCCTCGATTTCTTTGAGCGGGCGGTTGCCTTTGCCAAGAAGTATGACCTGGCCATCTGTCACGATGCCCCTTACACGGAAGTGGCCTTCGATGGATACCGGCCGGTGAGCTTCCTGCAAGCGCGGGGTGCCAAGGATGTGGGGATCGAATTCCATTCCCTGTCCAAGACCTACAACATGACCGGCTGGCGCATTGGAATGGCGGTGGGCAACGAGAAGATGATCAATGCCCTGATGCGAATGAAATCGAACCTGGACTCGGGCATTTTCCAGGCGGTTCAGCATGCCGCCATCGCGGCCTTTACCGGCCCTCAGGATTGCATCGCCGAGCACAATGCCATCTACCAGAAGCGGCGCGATGCGGTGATCCGAACGCTAAACAAAATCGGCCTTAAGGCGAATCCGCCTCGGGCGAGCCTCTATGTCTGGGCCAGGATTCCTCAAGGCTACACGTCAGCTGATTTTGCTGCCAAGTTGATCGATGAAGTAGGTGTGGTGGTCACGCCCGGATCAGGGTACGGTCCATCGGGAGAGGGCTATATCCGAATCTCCCTCACCACCCCGGACCACCGGCTTCAGGAAGGCTTGGCTAGGCTGGAGAAGTGGCATCAGAAGTAGGTTGTTCTGAACAAGAGGTGCAGGATACCTCCTGCCGGGGGATCGGGGGTATCCCCCGATCCCCCTTCTCTTCCCCCAAGATTGGGGGCGAGGGGGTTGAGCAGCAGTTAATCAGAGTTTCCTAACCACCCAATATGCTCACTGCTTGGAGCGAATGACGGACGACTCAGAAGGAGAAAATTATTCCCAAACAAACCATCGACACCCAATCCCAGCCGGAGAAGGCCATTCTGATCGGCGTGGAAACCAAAAGAGGCAGGAAAGCTTGGACTCTCGAGGATTCCATGACGGAGCTGGCCTTGCTGGCAAAAACTGCCGGGGCTGAAGTAGTCGGCACGCTGACCCAGCGCATGGATCGGACAAGTTCTTCACATCTGCTGGGAAAGGGAAAGCTGGAAGAGCTGCTGGCTCTCAAAGACGAAATGGGATATGATCTGGTGGTCTTCGATGAAGAGCTTTCTCCGGCACAGCAAAGGAATCTGGACCGGGCTTTGGGAGTCAAGGTTCTCGACCGCACGGCGCTTATCCTGGACATTTTCGCCAAACGCGCCCAAACTCACGAAGGGCGCCTCCAGGTGGAGTTGGCCCAGAATGAGTACCTCCTGCCTCGCTTGGCTGGCCTGTGGCCGCACCTGGAGCGTTTGGGTGGAGGGATCGGAACCAGGGGGCCGGGTGAGAAGCAGCTCGAATCCGACAGGCGGGTGATCGAGACCCGGATCAAGCGCCTCAAGGATGAGATTGAAGGGGTCCGCAAGCATCGGAAGCTTCACAGGAAACGCCGCTCAGCCACAGGGGTTCCCGTGGTGGCCCTGGTTGGCTATACCAATGCGGGCAAAAGCACCCTGATGAATGCGCTCAGCCGGGCCGACGTCTTTGTTGAAGATAAGCTCTTTGCCACGCTGGATACCACTACCCGTCGATTGACCTTGCCCAGCCATCAGGAAATACTCCTCAGCGATACAGTGGGATTTATCCAGAAATTGCCGCCGACGGTGGTTGCAGCCTTCAAAGCCACGCTGGAGGAACTTGCAGAGGCGGATATCTTGCTCCATGTGATCGATATCACCCATCCCAATGCCGCCGAACAGGGAGAGACGGTTGAGAGTCTCCTCAAGGAACTGGGGCTGGAAAACAAACCCCGGATCATGGCCATGAACAAAATCGATCTGCTGGATCGGGAGACAGGGCTCTGTGGTGAAGCAGCCGTCGATCACTACAGAAAAAGACTGGATGATGATATCGGCGCAGTGGAATTGATTTCGGCGGATAAGGGATGGGGGCTCAAGAAACTACTCGATCGGATTACCATGGTGCTGAGCGCCAAGATGGTGGATATCACCGTTGATATTCCCTACAGTGCCGCGGCTCTGGTAAACTTGTTTCGTCGGTACGGATCGATTGATCATGAGGAGCACACGGAGTTAGGCTTGCATATCTCGGGGAAAATACCGGAGCAACTGGCGCCCAAATTCAGCGGCGTCGAATCCTCAGACCTGTAGGGGCGATTAATCAATCGCCCCTACCCTGGCGAAAACCAGCACACCATTTTGCCCGCCGAACCCAAAAGCATTGGAGAGGGCCGCGTGGATTTTCGTCTCTCGGGCGTGATTGGGGACAACATCCAGGTCGCATTCCGGGTCTTTTGTATCGTAGTTGATGGTGGGGGGCAAGATGCCGTGATGCACCGTGAGAACCGTGGCAGCAGCTTCGATGGCCCCTGCCGCTCCCAGTGTGTGTCCGATCATGGACTTATTGGAACTCACCGGAATCCTTCTCTCCCCAAAAACGCGGCGTATGGCCACGGTTTCGATTCTGTCATTGACCTTGGTGGATGTTCCGTGAGCGTTGATATATCCGATGTCTTCCGCATGGAGTTTGGAATCTCTCAGGGCTTCCTCTATGGCGGCCGCCGCCCATCGGCCTTCCGATTCGGGGAGGGCGATGTTATACGCATCACAGGTCATGCCAAAACCCTTGAGCACAGCCAGAGGCTCCGCTCCACGCTTTCGGGCATGTTCCATGGTTTCCAGAACCAGCACGCCTGCTCCCTCTCCGATCACAAATCCGTCCCGATCGGCATCAAACGGACGGCTGGCCTTTTCAGGTTCTCCGTTACGACGCGAGAGCACGCCCATACAGGCATAGCCATCGACAACCATGGGGGTAATCGTCGATTCGGCTCCTCCGGCAAGGACAACATCAGCTCTGCCTTCTCTCAAGAGCCCGAGGGCTGTGCCGATGGCAAAGGCTCCGGTGGCACAAGCCGCAGCGACCCCAAGATTTGGCCCATGAATTCCCAGAGCGATTGCTGCGTTGCACGCCGGCATATTGGGAATGATCTTGGGGATCGATAGGGGATTGACGGAACCGGGCCCTTTCTGTTGAAATCGGAGGTGCTGCTCCTCAATGTTCGTATAATCTCCTGCCGCCGACCCGATAACACATCCGACCCTGGCCGGATTTTCTCTTTGGAGGTCAAGCCCGGCATCTTTCACAGCCTCAATCGCCGCACACGCGGCAAGTTGAGAGACACGGGCCATTTTGCGGGCTTCTTTGCGGGAGAGGAAGTTTTCAGGGTTGAATGAGGCAACTTCGGAGGCGATCTGGCTCAGATGTCCCTCGGGGTCGAACGCCTGAATGCGGTTCACGCCGGACTTGCCGGAGATGAGGGCTTTCCAGAAATCATTCCTGTTGCAGCCGATGGAAGTGAAGACCCCGAGGCCAGTAACAACGATTTGGCTGCTGTCTGGCATTTTCACTCCGCATTCTTGCTCAGGTAGTAGGCGGTTTCTTCAGCCAGTTGTCCAATCAGCTCCTTAACCGGAACAATCTCGGTACATCGATACGCATTGGCCCCGGCGAAAGCGAAAGCTTCATCGAGATTCCCCTCTGCAGCCCTCACCAAGACCTTGGCAATGCAATACGGAGCCGTCTTGGGATTGCAGCTCTTGAGACACTTATAAGTGCATTTGAAGGGAACCGTTTCGCCCCTTTTGATTCTTTCCACAAATTCATTGTTGATGACTCTTCCCGGCATTCCTACCGGGCTCTTGATAATCGTCAGGTCTTCTTTCCGGGCCTTCAAATAGGCCTGTTTAAAGCTCTCGTGAACATCGCATTCATCGGTGCAAACGAAACGGGTTGCTATTTGAACCCCGGAGGCGCCCATTTTAAGCACCCGCGCGATATCCTTTCCGTCGAAAATACCCCCAGCAGCGACTACTGGAACCGGCGGATCAAATGCGTTGGCCACCCTTATCACGTCGACGAGAATTTCATCAAGCGTGGGAGCCGTTCCGTTCAGAAGTTCTTCATACCCGAACCCGAGGTGTCCGCCTGCCTTGGCTCCTTCAACGACCACCGCATCGGGGGCTCTGCCATAGTGCTGTTTCCATTTCCGGTAAATGATGCTGAGCGCTCTGGCTGAGGATACAATAGGAACCAGCTTGGTTGGCTTCCCTTCGACGAACTTGGGGAGGTCGAGTGGAAGCCCTGCGCCGGAGATGATCATATCGACTCCCTCTTCGGCAGCGGTTGCGGTGAGGTTATCGAAATTGGAAAGCACCACCATCACGTTTACGCCGATGATCCCGTCGGTCAGGCTTTTTGTTTTCCGCAGTTCCTCTCTCAAGACCAACTCGTTTAATCGGACGAACTCCGATCCCGGGTGGTCTTCGAAAGGGCCCAGCCCAACTGCGGAAACAACACCCACACAGCCTTCATTGGCCACTGCAGCGGCGAGATTGGCTTTTGATACGCGGACTCCCATCCCTCCCTGAATAATAGGGGGGTTGATTTCCAGATCGCCGACGATCAGTGAGGGTGTTTTATGGTTTTGTGTAGACACTTGCTTTATGAGTTTGGTCCTCCCTGACAGATTCTATGCCGCCACTGAAACATCTCAGTTTGGATCGTACTGCCTGAAAAAACGCAGAGTGCCCATCCTAGAGTAGAGCCACGGCGGTGAGTCCGATGAGACCAGTGCAGATGCTCTATTGCTGGCTGTACTGCCATTTCATTTCAAACGCATTCTTATCGGACATCTTGTATTTTAACGCATCAGGATGAAATTGGCCACTTTTTGAGAGGAGCTTTCATCCGGGGTTTATCCATTGGGGTGGGGCTAAGTGATGCTTGACATTATATAGTTTATTCGATAAACTATTTACCAATACGATAGGCTTCAAGCGCAGGGAAGGTGGATACGGAAAACAGGCATCTGGACAGGGTCATCGAAGCGATGGTGCGGACTCCCCCCATCATCCACAGGAAACTGAACCAAAACATCTTAAAGGTTGCCCTCGAACAGGTCGGCGGGGACATAGCTCTTCATCACCTCATGATCATGAGACTGCTTCAGACAGAAGGGTCTCTCCACAGCTCTGAAATCGGCGAAACTATCGCCATCTCCAAAGCTCAAATGACGCATTCCATCAATAAACTGGTAAGCCTGGACCTGGTTCAGAGTCAACCCGATACCGTGGACAGAAGAAAGGTCAACATTCGGCTGACATCAAAAGGCCAGAAGACAATGGAAAAGCTGGATGAAATTATCAAAAATCGCATAGCGGCCAGACTTTCGGCCCTTGGCGACGAGGAACTGGAGAAGCTGGCCCAATCCTATGAGTTTATTGCCAAGACGTTCTCAGATTTACAGTAGGTCTGAGCCAAAAGGAGTATTGCATGTGGCATTTAACCAAATTCGCGGTGCAGAATCGGATACTTGTCTTTTTGGTGGCGGTGTTGCTCCTGATCACCTCCGTTTGGGCTCTCTTCAGCATGAAGACGGAGATGATACCGGACATCCAGTTTCCTTATTTGACCATCATCACTGTGTATCCGGAAGCCTCGCCTGATGTAGTGGCCAGCAACGTCAGCACGCCGATAGAAAAGGTGATATCGGAGCGTTGGGATGGGCATGGCCTGAAGAGCGTTACCTCAACCTCGGCCAACAACGTCTCGGTGATTGAGGCTGAATTTGCATTCGGCACCAACATGGACAAAGTGACCCAGGCGATACGCCAGAGCATCAGCCAGCTGGACTTCCCGCCGGAGGTGCTCAATTATGCCCGGGAGAATTCGGGGGTAAATGAAAACCCGCGGGTGATCCCCATCGATATGAGCATCATGCCGCTGGTGGTCTTCAGTCTCAGCGGCGACTTTCCTCCCGATAAGCTCAAAGAGATCGCCGATTCGCGGATCGTGCCTCAGATGAAGGCAGTCAAAGGTATCATTAGTGCCGAAACTGAGGGTGGCGAGAAAGAGCAGGTGATCATTGTCCCTGATCCCGCCAAATTGAGCCAATTCGGCATCTCCCTGTCTCAAATCGTTGATCATCTTGGCCTCGCCTATGATTCGCTGGGCCAAATCGAGAATGCTGCGATGGGAACCGATGGGGCGACTCTGAAGGACGTAGCCGCGGTTGGCCTGGGCCCGGGGCCGATGACCGTGCTCACACGGAGCGCCAGCAGTTCCAGTGAGACCAGCAAGCCCAGCGTCGTCATCCAGGTCCTGAAGAAGGACTCTGCCAACACGGTGGATGTGGCTAATGCCGTGGTCGCCAGAGCAGAGGAGATCAACAACCTCGATAGCGGAGTGGAATTAACCGTTCTCTTTGATCAATCGGACTACATTGAGAAAAGCATCAGCCAACTGGAGGAGAAGGCCATCATCGGCGGGGTCCTGGCGATTGCGGTGGTTTTTCTCTTCCTGATGGCGGTACGGGCCTCGCTGGTCACGGCGATATCGATTCCTTCCAGCGTCTTTATTGGTTTTCTGGCCATGTACGCTTTTGGCATAACCATCAACATCATGACTCTGAGCGCCATGTCTATCGCCGTCGGCAGACTCATTGACGACAGTATCGTCATCGTGGAAATAATTTATCGGCGACTTCAGCGAGGAGAGGTGTTCAGGGATGCGGCCATAGGTGGGGCCAAAGAGGTGGCAACTCCCATTACCTCAGCCACGCTGGCCACCGTGGCTATTTTCCTGCCGCTGATGTTTGTGGGTGGAATTGTCGGGGAATTGTTCATCCCGTTTGCCCTCACGGTCACTTTTGCCATGATCGCTTCGCTTTTGGTGGCGCTCATGCTAGTGCCCGCTTTGTCCAATCTGCTGGTGGGAGATCGGACTCAGACCAAGCGTGAGGTAACCTGGTATCAGCGGGGATATGTCAGGGTTCTGGGATGGGCTCTGGCACATCGAGCACGCGTTCTGATCATTGTCATCGTGCTCTTCTTGAGCAGCGGGGGCCTGGTATCGATGATCGGCACCTCTTTTATGTCCGGCATGGGCGATAAGGCGCTGACGGCAAACATCCAGATGCCGGCGGGAACTGATATCAAGGTCACCAGCCAGAAAGCCGCCGAGGTTGAAGCGCTGCTTGCAGATAATCCGCAAATCAAGAAGTTTGCTACAACCGTCGGCACCTCAACTTCGTTGTGGGGTGCTATGAGCACTGCATCCGGAGGAGGCAACAACACTGCCGAAATCAGTATCTACCTCAAATCTGGCGCCAACTTGACCCGAGAAGCCGATAACCTCCGCGATGCCTGCCAGAAGATAACCGGCGATGCCAAAATAGCGATTACTACCTCTGAATCGGATAGCGGCATGGGGTCCGGACTGGATATCTCCATCCAGGGCGAAAACTATGAAGACATTGCTGCCACCGCCAAAGAGCTGACTTCCCGGATTGAGGGAATCAAGGGGCTGGAGAACGTGGAGGCCAATGTGGCCCAGGTTGTGCCCAAACTCGATATCGAGCTGGACCCCGCCAGAGCACAGGCTCTGGGAATGGCCACCGAGCGACTGCAAGAGGAATTTGACCTGTTGATGATGGGCGGCGTTTTGCCGGATAAGTCGGCGACGATCAATGGCGAAACGTATCAGATCTCCGTCAGGGGCGTATCGGATCGATTGAGTGGTGATCTGGAGCAAATCAAGGCGCTTCCTATTGGGTGGCCGCAATCGGCAAGTCTGGGTGATGTTGCCTCCGTCACTCTACCCGAAAGGCCAACCCATGTGATTCATATCGACCAGGTCCTGGCTGCCAAGATCACGGGCGAGATCACGGATAAGGATGTGGGGGCAGTCAATGCCAAGGTCAAAAAGCAGATCAACAAACTGGCGGACACACCGGGCGTGAAGGTGGAGATGCACGGCGCCGCAGAGGACATGGAGGAAACCTTCACGCGAATGGTTATCGCCATATTGGCTGCTATTGTGATCTCCTTCATGGTGGTGGCGCTGATCATGCGCTCGATCCTCAACCCGTTGATCATTATGGTCAGCCTGCCGCTGGCATCGATCGGCGCTATGCTGGCCCTGTTCATCACCGGCCATACCATAAGCGTCTCATCTCTGATGGGCATCCTCATGCTGGTGGGCATCGTTCTCACCAATGCCATAGTGCTCATCTCTCTGGTGGAACAGTTGCGGATGAGCGGAATGAATACCCATGACGCGCTCATAGAGGGCGGCCGGACGAGGCTGCGTCCGATTCTAATGACGGCGATGACCACCATCTTCGCTATGATGCCGCTGGCTCTGGGTGTGAGTTCGGGAACCATGATCGCTGCTGATCTCGGTGTGGTAGTCATCGGCGGGATGTTCAGTTCCACCCTGCTGACGCTCATTGTGATTCCGGTGGTCTACAGCCTGACCGACCGCTTCCGGCGCGGGCCAAAATCGGCAAGATCTGTTTAGCAGCTGATATCAAACAGAAGCTTGGAGGGGCGCGATTTATCGCGCCCCTTGTTTTTGGTGTGAGCAGCTTCGAGCCCGAGTCTATTCTTGGCAAGAAACGTTGACCTTCTCTGTCTTTGCATGCTACTATGGCAGTGAAGAAACGGGAAATTGATGAGTTTGTCTTCCGCGCTCAATCCTCCGGGGCGAGTTTGCCATCCTAACGGCTTTATTGAAGACTGCGGACGTTTGGAGTGGCGATACTTCTCTCCTTGTTTTGGATGTTCAGGTTCTGCTATACCAGTTTGCCCTTCCTCACTCTGTGGGCAATGGAGGCCTCAAGTTGTTTAAGTTGTTCAAATTCTCTCTTGTGCCGCGAGAAAAGAGATTTGCTGCCTTTTTCGAGCAAGGTGCCCAGAATGCGGTCAAAACGGCTCAGCAGTTGAAAGACCTGGTATATGTCTGGGAGGACGTTAAGGAAAGGGTGCAGATGATCGGCGAGTTGGAGCGTCAGGGAGATGCTATCACTCACCAGATCATGGCCCAGTTACACGCCTCGTTTATTACCCCGTTTGACCGAGAGGACATTGCGCTGTTGGCCAATTCCCTGGATGATGTGACTGACTATATCAACGCAGCAAGTGACGCGATGTTGCTCTATAATGTTGCGCAACCCACAGAGAAATCCAAGGCAATGGTTACTACTTTGGTGCAAGCAGTAACCGAAGTGGAAAAGGCTATAGCTGAAATCAGCGGCCACATTAACCGGGATCAGCTTCTCCGGCGATGCGTGGAGATCAATCGCCTGGAGAACGTGGGAGACGGCCTTTATCGTGCGGCGATGGCAGAACTTTTTGCCAACTCGCTGGAAGCCGCATATCTCATCAAGTGGCGAGAGATTTATGATCGTATTGAGTGTGCCGTTGACAGCTGTGAGGATGTGGCCAACGTGCTGGAAGGCATGGCCCTGAAATATGCATAGGCCCAACAAAACTCGCCCCATAACTCTATCCTGCAAGTGAAACTTTAATGGATGTATCCCTGCTCATAGTACTGTTTTTGGTTCTCGCGGCCGAGTTTGTTAACGGCTGGAATGATGCCCCCAATGTCATCGCTACCGTGATCTCAACAAGGGCCCTATCCCCTGTCAAAGCCTTGGCAATGGCTTCTGTTCTGAACGTTTTGGGTGTAATACTGACCGGTACTGCGGTTGCGTCCACTATCGGCAAGGATATTGTCCAACCCGACGCCATAGGACTCTCTGTCGTAGCTGCCGGTGTTCTCAGTATAGCTACCTGGGGTGCGATTGCCACCCTCATCGGACTACCGATCAGCATTTCTCACGGCCTGCTTTCCGGATTGGCTGGTGCCGCTGTAGCTACGGCAGGCATTGATGTATTGCTCTGGAAAGGATGGGGGAAAGTAATTGAAGGGTTAGGATTCTCCACCATTATCGGGTTTTCTGCTGCTTTTATTCTCATGATATTGCTGTACTGGATTTTACGTCGGAGTCGACCTTCCAGAGTTAGAGGGCTATTTAGACCGCTTCAGATTGTTTCTGCTGCTTTTATGGCGTTCAGCCATGGAGGCAACGACGGACAGAAGTTCATGGGGGTTTTCACGCTTGCTCTGGTGCTAGGGGGGAACCTGCAGAGCTTCGAGGTTCCCTTCTGGGTAATCCTCCTCTGTGGATCGGTCATGGGATTGGGCACTTTCATTGGTGGTCAGAGCGTTATCAAAACGATGGGTTTTGGTTTGACGAAGCTTGAGCCGGTGCAAGGATTCGCTGCCCAAACTGCTGCTGCCTCAGCCATCCAGGTAGCCTCACACTGGGGAATTCCCTTGAGTACCACTCATACGATTAACACATCGATCATGGGCGTAGGCGCCAGCCGTCGATTCTCTGCGGTGCGCTGGGGGCTGGGCAGAAGCATTGTCAGCGCCTGGATCTTTACCTTTCCCATCTGCGCAGCACTGGGCGCAGTCTTCGCATTGGTCTTTGACTGTATATTCTGATTTTGGAGCTGATTTATTGTGTGCCAATGGGGATTTTGTAGTAAGATGGGTTGCTACCCGGTGAATATTTGAAAGGGGGATCAGAATGATGGAAACAAATTCCGATATTCAAAGCAGTCTGAGGACGATCCAGGATGATGTTCTGTCTATGGGAAACTTGGTGAGTAAGGCAATGGACCGCTCGATTCAGGCATTGCAGAAGCGGGACCTGACTCTGGCACACAAAATAATTGCCGATGATGACCGGATTAACAAGCAGCGGTTCAGCATAGAAGATAAGTGCATCGGACTGATGGGTCTGCAGAAACTGGAGACAGAAGACCTGCGAGTCGTGGTGGCGGTTCTCAATATCATAACGGAGCTGGAGCGAATTGGGGACTACGCGGAAGGGATCGCCCGGGTCACCATTATGATTGGTGAGGAGCCGCCGCTAAAGCCTCTGATTGATATCCCCCGTATGGCGCAGATCACCATAGAGATGATAGAGAAAAGCCTTCAGGCTTTCGTATCCCGTGATGTGGAAATGGCCAAGCAACTCGTCAGCATGGATAGCGTGGTGGATGCGCTGAATGACCAGATATTTCGTGAGCTGCTGACCTTCATGATGGTCGATCCCAAAACAATCAATCGCGCTACTCGCCTGATATGGGTTTCTCATAACCTCGAGCGGGCTGCCGACCGGGCTACCAATATCTGCGAACGCGTGATATTCACGGTGACCGGAAAAATGGAGGAAATCGGGGATTCGCAGTAATAGTGTCTTCCCTGTTTCGATTGCCGATCAGCTCTCTCTTTGTGGCATGAAGCTCGCTTCTTGAGTGCCTTCCGAAGACCTCCCCTATTGCATGGCTCTCTGGGGAAGCCATGCTCATGGCAGAGAGAATCCTGCTCAGAGGTTTCCTAGTAGATGGTTGTCCCGCTGGCTTTCCCCTCGAGAGCGCCCAAGAGCGCATGGGGCAATCGCCCGTCGATGATCTGCACCAGAGGAGTTGTCTTCAGTGCCTTGAGGGCTGCGTCTGCTTTGGGAATCATCCCACCAGAGATAACCCCACAGGCCATGAGAGACTTGACCTGGGCCCCCGTGAGCTTGGAGATCAGTTGCCCCTCGCTATCACGGATCCCCTCCACATCGGTGAGAAAAACAAGCCTGTCCGCACCGATGGCGGCAGCAATCTCACCGGCCATCTCATCTCCGTTGACATTAAGATAAGAGACCTGGCGCGTCTTGCCGGGCGCTTTGGCGCAGGGTGGAGCAATCACCGGGATGAATCCGCCGCGCAGCACAGTCTCCACAACTTGGGGATTGACTCTGATAATTCTGCCCACGTACCCCAAATCGGGATTTTCGATTTTGCTGATAATGAGATTGCCGTCCACTCCGGTCATTCCGATAGCTCTCCCGCCGAGCGAGTTGATATCGGCCACCAGTTCGGTATTGACCAGCCCGCCCAGAACCGCTGCCACCATTTCGAGCGAATCTCCGTCGGTCACTCTGAGGCCGTTGACGAATGTGGAAGTTACGCCCTGTCGTTCCAGCCACGCGGTTACCTTTTTGGCCCCGCCATGAATCACCACCGAGAGTATTCCTCTCCTCTGAAGTGCTACCAGATCCTCCAGCGTGGTATCATGGCTGCCCAGCGTGCTGCCGCCGATTTTTACCACGAGCGGTTTTCTTGCTTCTGTCCGCACTTTTGCTCGTTGCGAAAAAGTGCGGACAGAGTCCGGATCAAACACCTGAACCTCCCTGTCCCCTACGTAGTATAATCCCCATTGACTGCGATGTACTCCTCCGTCAGGTCGCATCCCCAGGCAGTTGCCTGGCCATCTCCCAGGTTCAGACAGAGGCGAAAATGGACTTCATTTCGTTTCATCAGTGCCGCTGCCTCTTTTTTGTCAAATGGCAAAGGGCGTCCCGCCTTCATCAAGGGGAGCAAATCAAGAAAGAGGTCTAGTTTTGATTCTATTACCTGTGCCCCACTACGTCCCGCCGCGGCAATCACCCGGCCCCAGTTCGGATCACACCCGTAAACTGCCGTCTTGACTAGCGATGAGGCTACAATGGTGCGGGCAGCGACCCGGGCTTCACCGGAAGAGACAGCTCCTTCGACGATAACCTCGATTAACTTTGTGGCCCCTTCGCCATCGCGGGCAATGCATTTGGCAAGATGAACACAGACCGCGTCCAATGCCGATTGAAACGCGCTCGCCCCCGGAGAATCATCCCGTAAAGGCTCATTGCCAGCCAGTCCGTTGGCAAAGATCAGCAGGGTATCATTGGTGCTGGTATCGCCATCAATGGTAACCATGTTGAAAGAAACATCCGCAGCCCTTTTAAGCGCCGTCTGCAGGAAGTCGGGGTCAACGGCGGCATCGGTAGTCAGAAAGCCAAGCATCGTGGCCATATCGGGATGGATCATCCCTGCCCCTTTGCACACTCCGCCAATGGTTACCGGCTGGTTATCGATTTGAAAAGAGACCGCAATCTCCTTGGGAACAGTATCGGTGGTCATGATGGCCTGAGCGAGATCGTGGCCGCTGCGCGGAGAGAGTTTGATTTCCTGGATGCCCTGCTGGATTCTGTCCATCGGCAGATAGGTGCCGATCACCCCGGTGCTGGCAACCATCACCTGATCTGGAGTGAGCCCCAATCTGGCTGCGGCAAGGGAAGCCATCTGCTCGGCATCGGCAAGGCCTTTCTCCGCGGTGCAGGCATTGGCACAGCCGCTATTGACCACCAGCGCTTGAGCCCCTTTGTTTTTGAGATGTTTTTGGTCGAGGATCACCGGGGCCGCTTTGATCATATTGGTGGTGAACACGCCTGCTATGGCGCAAGGAACATCCGAATAAAGGATCGCCATATCGAAGGGTTTCTCCTTCCAGGCCTTGATATTGGCAAATGTAGCGCCTGCGGAGAACCCCCTGGGAGAAGTAATGCTGCCGTCATCAATAGGTTTGTGATTCACAACGGCTATCACTATATCACTCCCAGTCTGGCGGGGCAAGCGGCTGGATTTGATTCAATATACGTCGGTGGAAGTCTCAGCGGCTGGCAAGGCAATTGATGGACATTTAGTGTAGAATGGAAATGGGGATGGGAAGTATAGTCTTGTTTCCTCCAGAGCAGAGAGCCCCTATTCTCTGCACATATCAGGGGTACGAGTCAAGGATGATTGAACAACATATGCCCGGAATCAGACGATCGCCGGGGGAAACCCTGAAATTATGGCTACACCTTTCGCGGCTGCCGTTTCATTCGGTGGGCGTGTCCCCCTTTATTCTGGGGACAGTTCTGGCCTGGGATATCTATGGAACCTTCAGCCTGCCGATTTTCGGTTTTGCCACCCTCGCGGTAATTCTGATCATGCTCGCTACCTACTACGGCGGCGAGTATCATGATCTGGAAGAGGATTCCCTGGCGGCGCAGCAGGGAAAGAACCCCTTTTCCGGCGGCTCCCAGGTAATCGTCAAGAGGCTGATGCCGCGCAGCTACGCCAAAATTGGCTCCTACACAGCGATCGGTCTGGCGGGGGGGATTGGCCTTCTTCTTCAGTTCTACTATCATACCGGCGCGTGGACCATCCCGCTGGGATTGATCGGCATGATCTCCGGGTTCTTCTATTCCGCGCCTCCGCTGCGCTGGGTCAAGCGGGGATTCGGGGAACTGTTTATCGGACTCTCATACGGATGGCTTCCGGTGGCTACTGCCTTCTATCTGCAGACGGGCACTATGGCCGGGATAGGGAACTGGATTTCAATACCGATCGCCTGCAGTATTTTCAACGTCATTCTGATCAATGAATTCCCGGACTATCCGGCTGACCTGAAGGCGGGAAAGAGAAATCTGACCGTCAGAGTAGGGAAGCGTGCCGCAGCCCGAATATACGTTACGATGGCAATCATCTCATGGCTGGCTTTCGTTTGGTCGGTCAATCGCGGAGTGCCGTCTATCAGCCTTCTCTTCTATCTCCCCATCTTCCTGCTGGGACTGAAGGCCGTGGCCATGGTGATCAATAAAGAATATCTGGACGCGAAACGTCTTGAGGTGATCTGCGGACTGACGATCATGACCAATCTGGGAACCGCGCTGGCCTATATGCTGGCTATCTGGTTGGGAAACTGAACCGATGCAAATGCTCGAACCTTTCAAATGGCCGGTGAGGTCCATCTTATGGCCGCCATCGCTGGTTTCCAGGCAACTGACCAGCGCCCTCTATTTTTCCTATCTGGTGAAGTGGAACCATTTCCCCCAGTGGTTTTTTACGCACGGGTTTGGCTCTCTTCCCGTATCGGCAGGTTCCATCGGCATGGGGTGCATCGGCTTTCCCAATCACCCTGCCTGGGAGGTGACATCCGCCTGCAATCTGCGCTGCATTCACTGTCATGCTACCAGCAGCGAACCCCACAAGGATGAACTGACCACCAGTCAAGCCAAGAAATTCATCGAAGATCTCGCCCGGGTCAGGGGATTCCGAATGCTGGTTTACACTGGCGGCGAGCCCCTGGTGCGTCCCGACATCTTCGAACTACTGCATCATTCAAAGAGGTATGGCTTCACAAATGTCCTGGCCACCAATGGCACCCTGATCGATGAGAAGATGGCTTTTAAGCTGAGAGACGCGGGTGTGGTGGGGGCGGCCGTCAGCCTCGATTCCTCCTGTAGCCAAACTCACAATTACATCCGCCGGAATGACAATGCATTCGATCTGGCCATGCGCGGGATAAGATCCCTGAAGCGGGCCGGCATCCTGGTGCAGGTGAACTCTACGGCCATGGATTACAACTTTGACACTCTGGATGAACTCATCGATCTGGCGGATAAAGAAGGGGCAGGCATTATGCTCATGTATCAGCTGGTGCCGGTGGGCCGTGGCGCCGGGATCGAGGAAGCTACTCTGGATATCACCCAGAACGAAAAGCTGCTCAAGTCATTGGCTCGCAAGCAACGGCATGTCTCCACTATCATCGAACCGGTGGCCGGTCCTCAATACTGGCCCTATCTGATGCAGCGGCAAGGGAAAACCAATGGCATTCACCTCAAATTTGCCGAGAGGGTTTTTCACGGGTGCTCCGCGGGACGGGGATTCGTCTATATCAAGGCCAACGGGGATGTGTGGCCCTGTCCTTTTGTGGGCATCAGCGCGGGCAATGTGAAGGAGACGCCTTTCGCCAGCATCTGGCGCCAGTCAGAGGTATTCACCGCTTTGCGGAATCGGGAACACACCCTCAAGGGAGCTTGTGGAAAGTGCCAGTATCGCAAGATATGCGGCGGATGCCGGGGACGGGCCATGGCCTACCACGGAGATTATCTGGCTGAAGATCCCTCCTGTTTCCTTCACCGAGATGAGATTGAGGAACCTGTGATGAAATCCTGATCAACCCCCTTGCCCCCAATCATGGGGGGAGCAGGGGAAATCTGGGGGACACCCCCAAACCCCCGGAAGGGAAGTGTCCCTTCAACCTCTCGAAACCTGACGACTGATAATTGATAACCGAGTTCAGCGCACTCTACCCCCGAATCCTGATGCCTCACACGGCTGCTCGGCGGCTTCGCCTTCTGATCATGAACTTCTGGGCCTCCACGATGATCAGCACTGTGGACGCAGTCCCCGCAATCACTACCCAGTCGCCGATTGCCAGAGGAACGGTCTCCATGGCGGTATTCAGGCCGGGCATATAAATAGCTGCCAGCATCATCAGGAACGAGGCGCCGCAGGCGAGCGTCACCCACTTGTTGGTGAACGGCCCGATTCGCAGCAGCGATTCGGTTGCCGAACGGCAGTTGAACGCATTGGCCAGGCGGCACGTGATCAGGGTGGCAAAGAACATGGTCATGGCCTGGGGCAGGTCCACATAGTGATACCAGTACCAATTGAAGACCAGCAGCGAGACGGCGCCAATCCAGAGTCCGATCCCGCCGATGTAGATCAGGGAACGCCGGTCAAACACGCTGGCCTTGGGATTGCGAGGCGGTTGCTTCATGATGCCGGGTTCCGCAGGTTCCACGCCGAGGGCGATCGCCGGAGCGCCGTCCATGAGGAGGTTGATGAAGAGAATCTGCACCGCTCCCAGCGGCAGCGGCAGCCCCACAAAGAGGGCCGCAACCATCGCCAGCACTGCACCTGTGTTTCCGCTCAAAAGGTAGATTAGGTATTTCTTGATATTGGCAAAGATGCTTCGGCCTTCTTCCACCGCCGCCACAATGGAGGTGAAGTTATCATCGGTCAGCACCATGTCTGCCGCTTCCTTGCTGACGTCGGTTCCGGTGATGCCCATTGCCACGCCGATATCGGCCTTCTTCAGGGCAGGGGCATCGTTGATCCCATCGCCGGTCATGGCTACCACATAGCCTTTTTGAGTCAGGGCATCCACTACTCGCATTTTGTGGGCCGGTGAGACCCGCGCGTAGACGTTGACCTGTTCGACGATCTCACTAAATCTGGCATCATCGAGTTCGTCCAGTTCCGCCCCGCTCAGCGCCAGTCCGCCTTCTTTGAGCAGGCCGAGTTCCCGGGCAACGGCCATCGCAGTGATCTTATGATCGCCGGTGATCATCACCGTCTTGATGGAGGCCTCTTCGCAGATGGCTATGGCTGCCTTGACTTCCTCCCGCGGCGGGTCCATCATGCCCACCAGACCGGCAAAAACCATTCCCTGTTCGGCTTGTTCGGGAGAATGGGCATCCGATACGGATTTGTAAGCGAGGCCCAGCACTCTGAGCGCATTTTCCGCCATGCTGCGGGCCACATCCAGAATCTCCTCTCTCTCCGGGCCGGTCAAGTTTTTTTCCTGGCCTTTCCGGTAGATGCGGTCGCAGGCGTTCAGGGTCATTTCCGGAGCCCCTTTGCTGTACGCCACATGACCCTTTGGCATGGCATGGATGGTGGTCATCCGTTTTCTTTCCGAAGAGAAGGGCACCTCATTCACCCGGGGGTATTCCGCTTCCATCCGATCCTGCTGCATCCCGACCTTGGCTGCGGCTACCACCAGCGCACCTTCAGTGGAGTCTCCCTGAATTTTCCAGGCCCCATCCTCATGGATGAGATGGGTATCATTGCACAGCGTTCCGATTTGAAGAAGGGTTTGCAAAGAGCTGTCTTTTCCGATATCCAAGGGTTTGCCTTCCAGAGAGAAAACGCCTTCCGGGGTATAGCCAACGCCTCCGATATCGATGAGTCTGCCGCTGGCCCAGAGCTGGCGGGCGGTCATCTCATCGCGAGTCAGCGTGCCGGTCTTATCGGAGCAAATGACGGAGGTGCATCCCAGGGTTTCCACTGCGGGCAGGTTTCGGATGAGGGCATGGCGTTGCACCATGCGGCGCACTCCCAGGGCCAGGCTGATGGTCACCACGGCAGGCAAAGCTTCCGGGATTACAGCAACGGCCAGAGCCGCGCCCCAGATGAGCATCTCTATTGTCGGGTACCCTTTCAGAATCCCGAAGGCAGCGATGAGGCCACAACCGATCAGGGAGAATATCCCCAGCCACTTGCCGGTTTTATCCAGGCTGATCTGCAAGGGTGTTTTGCGCTCCTCGGCCTCTTCGATCATGGTGGCGATCTTTCCGAACTCGGTGGACATCCCCGTTCCCGCCACAATGCCTTTCCCTCTCCCGTAGGTGATCAGCGTGCCCATGAATGCCATGTTCTTTCTGTCGCCCAGGGAGCACGCTTTATCAGAAACCGGGGCAGTAATCTTTTCCACTGAAACCGACTCTCCGGTGAGGGAGGATTCGTTGACTTGCAGATTCATCGATTCCAGGATTCGCATATCGGCCGGGACTCTGTCTCCGGTTCGCAGCACCACGATATCGCCGGGGACCAGTTCGTTGGCGGGCACTTCCTGTTCTGTCCCATCGCGGATGGCCGAGGCTGTGGGGGCAGCCATTTTCTTCAGGGCATCGAGAGCCTGGCCCGCCCGGTATTCCTGGACAAAGCCCAGCACAGCCGCCAGAATGACGATGGCAATGATGGCGATCGATTCCACCCACTCGCCGATCATCCCGGAGACGAGAGCGGCAATAATCAGGATGACAACGATGAAATTGGTGAACTGTTCCAGGAGCAGCTTTAGCGGAGATTCCTTTTTCTTGGCTACCAGCTCATTCGGTCCGAACTGATCCAGGCGGCGCTTGGCTTCCGATGAGCTCAATCCCTGCTCGCCGGACTCCAGTGACTGAATGACCGATCGAACCTCCTGGAGATGCCAAGTCTTCTCTTCAGGATTCACACTGTTTCCTTCTCTGAATCTGCAAAGGGGGTGACATACTTGCCGGTGGTTGCCCGATCAGATATCTTTACCTTCGCATATTAAACATGTGTCAACAACGCTTGTCAATCCTTACTGCTTGCATTTGGTTGGAGTTGCTCCAGCCCCCCCATTCGTACGTTTACTTCTGCTTTAATAGGCTTGAGGTGAGATATGAACGAAGATAAAGTAACCTGCCAGCATTGTGGATCATCGGCGGTAACCAAGTATGGGCATTACAAGGGAGTGCCAAGATACTGGTGCAAGATATGTGAGCGTAAATTCAAGAACGATGGCGCACTATCCGGCATGAAGACTCCCACCAAGATCGTAGCTTCAGCTTTGAGCATGCATTATGAAGGCATGTCTCAGAACGCCATCAGAAGGCAGTTGAAGCAAGACTATGGTATTTACCCATCAGACGC
>JAQTRE010000025.1 GCA_028711995.1 Dehalococcoidia bacterium
AAGCTGGATGATCACCCTTTTCCCGAAATACCTTTCCCTTACCCTGAATGCCGCGTTCAGAAGCTCCAGTATGTTATCTGACGGACAACGCAGGATTGAGTGGCATGCTTCCCGATCCAGCGGCAACCCTTGAAGCGATCTCTCTGCCAGTTCCAGATAGTTCATTCTCTTATCTCCCGAGCCATGCCAGCAGCGGCCCTATATTCAGATTTACTTTCACGGCTTGTTTGATGCGCTCCGGATCCCGTTTGGAAAGGAAGGGCAAGGTGCCCAGAAACGGCGCGTTGGCCCATCGTTCCAGCGCCTCTTCATTATAGACATTTGCCAGATCGCTGGGGGCGGACGTTCGATTCATTACCAGGCCTATCACGTTGACTCCCTCCCCGCGAGCGCAATTGATGGTCAAAAGGGTGTGGTTGATAGCGCCCAGTGTATCCCTTGCGACCACTAGCACGGGGATGTTCCCCAACTCTACGGCCAGGTCGGCCATGAACAACTGCGAATTCAGTGGTGCCAGAATTCCACCTGCCCCTTCTACCAGCACCAATTCATGCAGGGAGGCCAGCGTGGCGTAAGCTCTGGTGATCGTTTCCATTTTGATATCTACGCCTTCGATCTCCGCAGCCTGAGCCGGTGAAATGGCGTGCTCCAGCGCGTAGGGATTTATCAGTCGGATGTCATCAGAGCACCTCGACATTTCCCGAAGGAAAAGGGCATCCTCGGGAACAAGTTCGCCGTTTTCGCGGCGGCAGCCAGACTCTGCCGGCTTCATCACCCCCACATCGATCCCTCTCTCTCTGAGCACAGCAGCAAGTCCACCTGCCACCAGCGTTTTGCCTACTCCCGTATCTGTTCCGGTGATAAGAATACCCTTTCCCATCTAAACCTCCGTCACCACTTTGATCGAATCGTAAGTGATTCCCAGGATTTGGTTCAACTCCTCAAGGCTGGTGCTCAAGGGCGGCATCAGAACAATCACATCTCCCAGCGGCCTGATGATGAGCCCTCTCTGGCGGGCTTCCTGGATCACCCGGATGGCCGTTTTGGATTCGATGAGATAGGGCGTTTTCTTGTTCCTGTCGGCAACGAGCTCGATGCCCATCATGAAACCCGATTGGCGGATATCGCCTACATGGTCCAGTTGCCGGAATTTCCGGAGAGCACTCTGAAGGAAGGCGATTTTGGGCTGGAGGTTCTCGATGACCTTCTCTTTTCGAAATATCTCCAGATTGGCGAGGGCGGCGGCACAGGCCAGGGGGTTGGCCGTATACGTGTGGCCATGAAAGAAAGTCTTCAGGTCTTTATGTTCTGCACAGAAAGCGTCAAATACCCTCTGTGTGGTGAGTGTGGCGGCAAGGGGCAAGTAGCCCCCGGTGATGCCCTTGGCTATCGCCATGAAGTCCGGCTCTATTCCTTCGTGAAGGCAGGCAAACATCGCTCCTGTCCGCCCGAACCCGGTAGCCACTTCATCGGCGATGAAAAGGATATCGCGCTCTTTGGCCAGTTCATAAACGCGCTTGGTATATCCGGGCGGGAAAGTCAACATTCCGCCAGCCCCCTGGATCAAGGGTTCCATGATGATGGCAGCCACTTGATGGTGGTGCTGGGCGATTGTCTTCTCTACCTCGGCCAGGCAGGCCATCCGGCAGGCGGGGTATTCCTTGCCCAGGTGGCAACGGTAGCAGTAGGGGGAATTGACCTTGATGCTGTCGAAAAGAAGGGGTTTGTAGGTCTGATGGAACAGGTCGACACCCCCGACGCTCACCGACCCAATGGTATCGCCGTGATACCCATTGACGAAGGAGATAAATCGGGTCTTTGCCGGGCGCCGATCCCGGGATTGCTGCCAGAATTGAAAGGCCATTTTCAGGCTGATCTCCACCGCTGTCGAGCCGTTATCGGAGTAGAAGACTTTCTGTAAGTTCTTAGGGCCGATTCCTACCAGTTCCCTGGCCAGCTCGATGGCGGGCACGTTAGATAAACCCAGAAAGGTGGAATGGGCGATGCGGGATAGCTGCTCGGTAATGGCCCGGTTTATATCCGGCTGGTGATGTCCGTGAACGGTGACCCAGAGGGAGGAAACCCCATCCAGATATCGTCGCCCCTGGACATCCGTCAAATAGCTCCCTTCTCCTGATGCGATAATGAGAGGTTCTTCCTTCAGCCAGTCCGACATCTGGGTGAAGGGATGCCAGATGAACTGTTTATCCAGTTTTTCCAGTTTTTGTGGGCTCATAAAGTGATTCATGTTGCACAACCTTTGCAGGTGCGAGGCGTCTGCGACTTCTCAGATGCTTCGACCCTACGTCATCCAATAATCCTTGTTTTGCGGCCGACCTTCTCAAAGGCTTCCAGAGCAAAGTCCAGGTCTTGCCGGCTGTGGGTCGCCATCACCGTTGTCCTGATGCGACACGTACCTTCGGGAACTGTGGGAGGGCGGATCGCCGAGGCCAGAACCCCCTCTTCCAGAAGGAGGCGCGATGCCTCCAAAGTCCGGGTGGCATCTCCGATAACTACGGGGATGATTTGTGTTTGCGAATCTCGGGTGTCATAACCTAGCTCTTTCAGACCATCACCCAGATAATGCGCGTTTTCCATTACTTTGAGGGAAAGCGATGGATCTGCCTCTAATATCGATAGGGCTGCGATGGACGAATTCACAACGCTTGCGGGCAGGGCCGTAGTAAAGATAAGGCTGCGGGAGGTGTTGATGAGGAAATCGACCAGTTGACAGCTTCCCGCCGCAAAGCCCCCAAAAGATCCCAGGGCCTTGCTCAACGTGCTCATGGATACAAGCACCTTTTTCTCCAGGCCATAGTGAGCCAGCATACCTCGCCCGCTCGGTCCCAGTACTCCGGTGGCATGGGCCTCATCGACCATCATCAGGCAGTCATATCTCTCTGCCAGGTTCACCAGGTCAGGCAATGGGGCAAGGTCCCCATCCATGCTGAAAAGGCTATCTACCACGATGAGCTTTCGATCTGATTTGCCTGAGGCTGGCAATCGACGCAGTTTACTCTCCAGGGCTGACAGATCATTGTGAGGAAACACGGTGACTTTTGCGCCACTCAGGCGGCAACCATCGATGATGCTGGCGTGGTTCAGTTCATCGCTGAACACCCAGTCCCCCCGTCCCACCAGTGAGCAAATGATGCCCAGATTGGCAGTATAGCCGCTATTGTAGAGCAACGCCGCCTCTGTGCCTTTGAATTCGGCCAGACGCTTTTCGAGAAGCTCGTGATAGGAAAAGTTGCCGCAGATCAGGCGTGAGGCTCCGCTGCCGCAGCCCCATTCGCCTGCTCCTCCGGCCGCTGCTTCTTTGACCTGTGGATGTGAAGCCAGGCCCAGATAATTGTTTGAGCACAGGTTCAGGACTTTTCTGCTCCCCAGCGAGACCCATGTGTCCTGAGCGCTTTCCAGGGTCCTCAGATGACGATAGAGGTTCCTCTCCTTGAGAGTCTCAATGCGCTGTTCCAGGAAATTGAGTTGGTTACAATCTGTGAGCATGTCTATGAATTCCTCAGCGAAACATCCCCGGCGATAACCCGTTCGAGGGTTCCGTCACCCTTGCGCAAAATCAGGGCGCCATCTCGGTCCATCTCCGTAGCGATTCCTTCCGTTCTTTCTCCCTCCCCGCTGGTAACGGTTACCCTGGCGCCAATGGTATTGCTGAGCACTGTCCAGCGTTGCCGGATGGGTTCGAATCCGGCGGTTCTAAACACTTCGTAAAGGGTTTCCAGTTCTTCAAGGATGCTCTGAACCAGTTTTACGCGGGATATCTCTTTGCCCCCCTCTTCTTTCAAAGAAGTCGCGATTGCCTTGATATCTGCGGGCAGAGATGATCTGGGGGTGTTCACGTTGATTCCGATGCCGAGTACGATATAGTTTACCCGATCCATTTCCGCGCTCATTTCGGCCAGTATGCCGCCCACCTTTTTCCCCCCGGCGATGATATCATTGGGCCATTTCAGTTGGGGGCTCAGGTGAGTCGCCTTTTCGATAGCCTGGGCTACGGCCACTCCGGCAACGATAGTGAACAAGGGAGCCTCCGAAGGATGGATGGGTGGCCGCAGGATGATCGAAAGGGCAATGCTCCCGGGCAGCGATTCCCATTTCCGTCCCAGTCTTCCCTGGCCGCCGGTTTGTCTTTCGGCGATGATGATTGTCCCCTCGCCGGCGCGCTGAATCGCCATTGATTTGGCTACATCCTGAGTCGAGGAGACCTCGGTGTAGTAGATGATCTCCCTGCCCAGAACGGATGTTCGCAATCCTTCTTTGATCTCCTGAGGCGTTAGGTTATCCGGAGCGCTCAAAAGGGCATAACCCTTTGAAGGAGAGGAATCGATCTGATATCCTTCAGTGCGCAGCTCCGTTATGTATTTCCAGACGGCGGTCCGGGAAATGCCGATATCAGCCCCTAATTTCTCACCCGATACGCGGCTTCCCTGCCGTAACGCTTTGAGTATTTCCTCTTTCATTTTTTGATAGGGTGTCTCCAGTGCTCGCTCTCTAGCAAATCCGCCAATAGGATACTAGGCGAATTTCTGCTCATTGTCAACCGCTAGCAGTGTTTTAGTTGACAATCAAATCTTGACAAAGAGTATTCAACAGTGGTAACTTTTAGATAGGATTAGCAGTCGGGGCATGAGAGTGCTAAGAGGTAAAAGTGAGTAACATGCTGACGGAAAGAAGAGGCAGGATACTCCAGAGTTTGATCCAGGAGTATATATCGAGTGCCGTTCCTGTGTCTTCGGAGATCATTGCGCGCAAGTGCGGCCTCAGGGTTAGTTCAGCAACCGTGCGCAACGAACTGGTGCGGCTTGAAGAAGAGGGATATATCGTTCAGCCTCATACTTCTGCCGGGAGAATTCCCACAGCCAAGGGGTATCGTTACTATGTGGAGGTTCTGCTTGAGGAGCGTGAGCTTCCCCAGCAAGAGCAGCGGCAGATTCTGCATCAGTTCTATCAGACAGGCAAGGAGGTGGAGGAGTGGATTCAGCTTGCCGCCGCCATCCTGGCACGTATGGTGAACAGCGTGGCGATTGTGACTCCGCCCCAGTTGATGGAACCCCGGCTCAAACTTGTGGAGATGGTCTCCCTGAGAGAGTTTTTGGCTTTGCTTTTGCTGGTCTTTGATGATGCCAGCTTCAGGCAGCGAAAGGTCTCCTTCGATACGTCCATGACCCAGGAAGACCTGAATGTTATTTCGAGGCGGCTCACCGGTTCGTGTGGGGGGCTGACACGCGCTGAGATCAGAACCAAAGAAGAAGAGCTTTCCCTTACCGATGCGTGGGCGACGCAGGCCTTGCTTGGTCTCATGGATGAGGTGAGTCAGTCAGGCGCGGGAGAACCCCACTTCGACGGTGTATCGCATATTCTGAGCCAGCCTGAATTCACCAAGAGCGAGAGGGCTCAGCTGCTCATGGAGTTGCTTGAGGGGAGAAGCCTGCTGAATTCTATTCTCCGGCAGGCTCCTGGGGATGAGAGGCTTCGAGTGATCATCGGGGGAGAAGGGCCTGAAACCGCATTGCGCGGTTTTTCCGTGGTGTTGAGCCGGTATGGACTACCCCGGCAGGCAAGTGGCGTCATAGGTGTGGTAGGACCAACCCGGATGCCTTATGACAGGGCGTTTTCTGCGTTGCGATTTCTCTCCGGCACCATGAGCGAACTACTCCATGAAGAATATCGATAAACGTCCCAGGAAACCGACTTCGTACAGAGGTGAACGATTGGCAAAAGAGGAGAGGGAGAATCAGTTTGCGGAAGTGCCGTCAGAGGCCAATCAGCCGGTTGATGAATTGATGGATATGGGTTCATTGCAGAAGGCACTTACCGGGGAGAGGGAGAAGTCTGAAAAGTATCTGGCCAGCTGGCAGAGGTCTCAGGCTGATTTTATTAATTTCAAGAAACGTAACGAACAGGAAAAAGCAGAGACAGTCAAATTCGCCAATTCGGCGCTTATGTCTGGTCTGCTGCCAGTGCTCGATGATTTTGAGCGGGCTCTGGAAAACGTCACTCCAAAGGCAGCCGGCACCAAGTGGGTTGAAGGGATTGAACTCATCTACCGAAAATTCCTGGCGGTTCTGGAAAGCCAGGGGCTTTCTAAAGTGGAGACTGATGGGGCGGATTTTGACCCCCGGTTCCACGAGGCAGTTATCCATGACGAGGGTGAGGAAGGTAAA
The DNA here is from genome assembly GCA_028711995.1 of Dehalococcoidia bacterium. Classification (NCBI taxonomy): domain Bacteria; kingdom Bacillati; phylum Chloroflexota; class Dehalococcoidia; species Dehalococcoidia bacterium. The sequence goes on from JAQTRE010000025.1 coordinate 6,183, forward strand.
ATTACCCAGGAGCTCCAAAAGGGATATATGCTTTATGATCGGTTGCTTCGTCCTTCGATGGTGAAGGTGGGGAAGGGTAAGGAGTCAGAGAGTGGGTAAGTTTAAGCTAGGAGATAGAGCTGTGGTTTCTGATCGACCGGGTTGGCCGGGAGGATATGAAATTGCCGGCTGGGCCGGTCGGATTGTTGAGGTTAAGGATGATCCAAAGGGTTATGTCATTCTGTTGGCCGATAAGACCGGCTATCGGATGGCATTTCCGGAAAGTGAACTTCAAGAGATATCGATATAGTGAGGTGAAATATGGGTAAAGTCATCGGGATAGATTTAGGAACGACATTGAGCGAAGTAGCGGTAATGGAGGGTGGGGAACCGGTTATCATTGCCAACGCAGAAGGTTCTCGTACAACGCCTTCTGTGGTGGCCATCAGCAAAAGCGGAGAGCGCCTGGTGGGACAGATTGCCAAGCGCCAGGCGATCACCAATCCTGAGAACACCGTTTACAATATAAAGCGGTTCATGGGGAGGAAGTTTGGAGAACCGGCCGGGCGAGAACTCTCTGTAGAAGATGACGCTCGCCACGTGCCTTACAAGACGACTCGTGCTTCTAATGGGGACGTGCGCGTGATCATGAGTGGCAAGGAATACAGCCCTCCAGAGGTCTCCGCAATGATCTTGCAGAAGCTCAAGGCCGATGCCGAAGCTTATCTGGGTGAAAAGGTGAACGAGGCGGTGATCACGGTTCCGGCCTATTTCAATGATAGCCAGCGCCAGGCAACCAAGGATGCGGGAACGATCGCCGGACTCAAGGTGCTCCGTATCATCAATGAGCCTACAGCGGCAGCGTTGGCTTATGGCCTGGATAAGAAGAAGGAGGAAACCATCGCCGTATATGACCTCGGCGGCGGCACCTTCGATATCTCCATACTTGAACTTGGTGAGGGTACCTTCCAGGTGAAATCGACCAACGGGGATACCCATCTGGGCGGCGAGGATTTTGACCAGCGCATTATTGACTGGCTTTGCAGTGAATTCAAGCGGGATCAGGGCATTGATTTGAAGCAGGATAGAATGGCGCTGCAGCGGTTGAAAGAGGCGGCGGAAAAGGCCAAGATCGAACTTTCCACCACTGTTCAGTCTGAGATAAATCTGCCCTTTGTTACCGCGGATGCTTCGGGGCCGAAACATCTCAGTATCCTTCTCACGCGAGCCAAGCTGGAACAGCTGGTGATGGACCTGGTGGAAAAGACCATCGGTCCGTGTCGACAAGCTGTTCAGGATGCCGGGATTAAGACAACCCAGATCCATGAGGTTGTCCTCGTCGGCGGTCAGACCCGAATGCCCCTGGTTCAGGAGAAGGTGAAACAGTTCTTCGGCAAAGAGCCGCACAAGGGTGTGAATCCGGATGAAGTGGTGGCGATCGGTGCAGCGATTCAGGCCGGGGTTTTGAAAGGAGAGGTTAGCGATGTGTTGCTTCTGGATGTGACCCCTCTTACTTTGGGAATTGAAACCCTTGGTGGTGTAGCGACCCCGTTGATTCCGAGGAATACAACTATTCCTACCAGCAAGAGCCAGGTTTTCTCCACTGCCGCTGATAACCAGCCCAGTGTGGAGATTCACGTCCTCCAGGGCGAGAGGCCAATGGCCGCTGATAACAGGACCCTGGGAAGATTCATGCTTGATGGCATCCTCCCTGCCCCGCGCGGGATACCTCAGGTTGAGGTTAGCTTTGATATCGATGCCAATGGCATCCTCAGTGTCAAGGCGCGCGACAAGGGCACTGGAAAAGAGCAGAAGATCACTATCACGGCATCGAGCGGGCTTTCCAAGGACGAAGTTGCCAAGATGCAAAGGGACGCTGAGCAGCATGCCGCCGATGATGCCAAACGCAAGGAAGAGGTGGAAACCCGCAATATGGCGGACAACATGGCCTATACTGCGGAGAAATCTCTCCGGGAGATCGGGGACAAGGTGCCGGCTGATTTGAAGAGTGAAGTGGAAGGAAAGATTGCCGCGGTGCGCTCTGCACTTTCCGGCGGAGATGTGAGCTATATTCAGAGCGCCGTCCAGGCGCTTTCGGAATCGATGCAAAAGCTGGGGTCTTCAGTGTATCAGCAGGAGGGTCCGCCACCGGGTGGTGAAGATCATGGACCGGAACCCGGCGGTGCTGGCGATTCCGATACGGTTGAAGGTGAGTTCCGCGAGGTGTAAATCGCTCGGACAGACTGTAAAAAAGGGGATGTCCTCTGCTGTGGGCATCCCCTTTTTTGTTGGGTGAAGCGGTCACTCAGGCATGTAGCTCCAGGATATCCCCGTCCTTGACCACGTGGTCTCTTTTGACCTGCTGTCCGGGGAATTTCCCCGAACCCCAGATAAGGGCATATTTCAGACCTCTGCGGAAGTCCTTATGAACCGCTTCGGCAGCTTCCTCAACCGTGCTCCCTGCTTTAAGAACCATGGGATCACTCAGGTTAGCCTGTTTGCCCGGGGATTTTGTATATACTCTCACAACCCGTAGTGCGTCAAAGGATTGCTTTCGCAGTTCCTCCAGTCCAATCCCCTTCTGCGCGGAGATAGACAGAACCGGAATTCCTGTGCCTATCCCGGATTTGAGGGCAGTAAACTTTGATCCGGAACCCTCCCGATCTCCTTTGTTGCCCACGATGATTCCTCGCTTCTCAAATAGCACGTCTGCTGAAGTATTCCCGATTCCTGCTATCCCCATTTTGAGCTTTTCCATCTCGTTCAGAGTGTCGGCCATTTGCTTGACAGGATCACCCGATAGATCCACTACCAGGAATATCACATCGGTTGATCGCAGAATGGTGGCGAACCACGGGCGGGCATCCGGCTCAGTTATGGCAGGCATATCGACCAATTGGATTTTCACATTCTCGAATTCCATCATCCCCAGTTGAGGGAGTTTGGTGGTGAAGGGATAGTCCGCAACTTCCAGTGGTACCCCGGTAACGGAAGACACCAACCGGGTTTTGCCTACATTCGGCAGTCCCACAAGGGTAATCTGGCCCGCTCCTTCTTTTGGGATGCTGAAGGTACCGCCTCTTCTGGCAGTGGCTTGTGTTTTGGCGGCTTCTTTGGAGAGCTTGGCAATCTTGGTGCGGAGTTCCGCGCGGAGGGCGTCTGTGCCTTTGTGCTTGGGCATGACCCTCAGCATCTCATTCAAAGCCTCAATCTTTTCTTCCGCCGTGTCGGCGGCTCGAAAGCGCTTCTCAGCCTCGAAGTATGCCGGGGTCAGGTTTGCTGGCATGGCACCTACCTCTTCATGAAACCCATTTTACCAATTTTCTCTGGAAATTGGCAGAGGTCCAGGAGGTGTTCTGGGTGGGATGGAGCTTCGCCAAGCGATGATTCTGTGGGGCGCAATGGAGGAGAGGAATATCTTATGATCCGTGTCTCCCGCCGGATTTGCAGGTCTGTGTTAGAGCAATAGTTATGTGGGCCCTTGGTCTTTTGGTTCATCCTTCTTGAGGGATGCGGCCATTTCCTGTATTTGCAGCAGCAGTCCGTGAAGATCAGTTTCAGAAGCTTGTGGGGAAGCAGCTTCAACCCTGTTTTCGACAGCCTCCTCGGAAGTGGAGCCGCAGTTCAATGTGGAAAGGAATTGGCGCAGTTTCATAATTCGCTTTTCTCCAGCACGGTCGATTGTCATTCCTTTACACCACTTATCATAGAGGAATTTTAACTGGATTTCGGCCAACTGGATTACACAAAAACTGTAAAGTAGATGACATTTCTGAGGGCCTATATTTGTGATGCCGGAGTTGTGGCGGACATGCTGATCGAAAGGGGTTTTCATTTGGTGTGAAGGAGACAGGAATCATTGATCAGATCAGGAATAGGATGCTGGGATGGGGAAGGGAAGCGAAGCGATGATTAGATCAGCTTTTTGAGTTCTTCAGGGCGGATAATGGTGATCTTTTGCCTGCTGATGCGGATGACGCCCTTGGCTTGATACAGGCCCAGTTGTTTGTTGACAGCCACCCGACTTGCTCCTACGCTGTCCGACAAGTCTTGCTGAGTAACACGCAGGTCTATGATAATACCCTCTTCAGTTTCTCTGCCATGCGTTTGGCTCAGTTCCAGAAGGCGCTTGGCCAGCCGTGCCGGTAGGTTGAGAAAAATGGCATCTTGCAGCAGCAGGTCACTGCGCCGCAGTCGATGGGTTAAGAGAGCCAGGATATAGCTGACCAGGCCCCGGTTTGTGGCGAGGGTATCCAGGAAGGCATCCCGTTGCAGAGAGAGGGTTTGGGTGGGTTGCATTGCTGTGGCGGTGGCTGAGCGGTCCCCTCCGTCCAGAAGCGACAACTCGCCGAAGATATCATCATCGGTTAAGATGGCCAGAATCACCTCGCCTCCGTCTGCAGAATTGGCCGAGATTTTTACCTGGCCCGTCTTGATGATATATAACACAGACCCCGGGTCGCCCTGGTGAAAGATTACTTCCCCCCGTCGATAATCTCTGGTTGTCAGCTTGGTGGCAAGCTCGGCAAGCTGATCAGGGCTCAGCGGAGCAAAAAAGGGAACTTTGGCGAGCAGGTTCATGTCTAACATATTCAGGCTCTGACTCTACTATATCGCAAAATCGCCGCGCAGACAAAACTGTTCAAACAGGGGATGTCAGAATGTGTGCCAATTTATCCCCTCAGATATCGCAATCGCCTGACTATTGCAGTATAGAATGATATATGGGGATTGACATGAGAGTTAAGCCCCATATTGGAGGGCTTATGCGGAAGGCCGGAATTGTCCGTTCACCTCAGAGACCAGTAAGCAGCGAGCAGGCACAACTAGAATCTGTCATATCCATTGTTAGGAGTCTGTCCCGCAGCATTTCTTGTACTTCCTGCCGCTGCCGCAGGGGCAGGGATCGTTGCGCCCTATTTTCTTACCGACTCCTACGGGTTCCTCTTTCTTTTCCTTCTTGGGCGACTCTTTCACAATGCCAACGTGGTAGATGGTGTGGACGATATCGCGCTGGATGTTTGCCTGAAGCAGCTGGAACATCCCATGGGATTGGCTCTTGTAGGCGACGAGGGGGTCCTTTTGGGCATAAGCCTGGAGACCGATTGACTCCCGCATGTTCTCCAGGACCGTCAGGTGCTCTCTCCAGTGATTGTCAATTGCGCGGAGCATCACCAGACGTTCGACGATGCGCATGTTGGTTGATTCCATCTCCTGCTCGCGTTGCTCATAAAGCGAGTCTGCATGCTCAAGCAGTTTTTCCTGTATCTCCTTGCGGCTCAGGAGCGAGAGGGCATCTTTGTTCATATCGGGCGGAAGAGGGAAGATCATCCCCACTGATTTCAGCAAGCCATCAAGGTTCCAGTTATCGCCATACTCATCGGCAAGGTTGGCATAGACAAGGTTACTGATTTCCTGCTTGATCATGTCCTGGATGTTGGCCTTGAGATCGGCGCCGGAGAGGATTTTTTCCCGCTCTCCATAGATTGTTTCCCGATGCATGTTGAGCACATCGTCGTAATCCAGCAGGTGTTTGCGAACATCGAAATGATGGCTTTCCACCTTGACCTGGGTGTTCTCGATGGCCTTGGTTACCAGGGAATGTTCGATGGGAGTGTCCTCATCGAAGCCAAGCCGGTCCATTATACCGACGATCCGGTCGCCCCCAAACCGGCGCATGATATCATCATCAAGTGAAACATAGAACCGTGAACTGCCGGGATCGCCTTGCCGACCGGCGCGGCCCCGGAGCTGGTTATCGATCCGCCGCGCTTCGTGGCGTTCCGTGCCAACGATGTGGAGTCCGCCGAGCGCTATTACTTTTTCGTGTTCGGCTTTCCATTCAGCCAGTTTCTGCTGGAATTCGTTTTCGTCTTCAAAATTCTCCCGCGCTGGAGGCCTGCCGCCCAGGATGATATCCACGCCGCGGCCGGCCATGTTGGTGGCGATGGTCACTTTCCCCGGACGGCCTGCTTCAGCAATGATGCCGGCCTCTTTTTCATGCTGTTTGGCGTTGAGCACCTGATGAGGAACGCCTTTCCGGATAAGCATGTTGCTCAGCTGTTCGGAAGTCTCGATGGCTACTGTGCCCACCAGGACCGGCTGACCGGCTTTATGGTGTTCTTCGATCTCTTTGGCAACGGCGCGGAACTTGGCTTCCTGATTCTTGTAGATCTGGTCCTGATACTCTTTCCGGATCAAGGGCTTGTTGGTGGGGACAACAACAACTTCCAGCTTGTATATCTTGTGAAACTCTTCGGCTTCCGTGACTGCGGTTCCCGTCATGCCCGCCAGTTTGGCGTACATGCGGAAGTAGTTCTGGAAGGTGACCGTGGCCAGAGTTACATTTTCGCGCTGTATTTTGACCCCTTCCTTGGCTTCGATGGCCTGGTGCAGACCCTCGGAATAGCGGCGGCCCTGCATCATCCTGCCGGTGAATTCGTCGACGATGATGATCTCGCCGTCCTTGACCACATACTCGCGGTCCCTCAGGAAGAACTGCTTGGCTTTGAGGGCGGCTTCTGCATGATGGATATTGCGCAGCCTTCTATCGACCTCGGCCGGATCCTGCTTCTGCCGCTCTTCACCGCCGTACATTTGGGGGTCACCGAACTCGGCCGCGATCTTGCTCTGTCCCCGCACGGTCGGAAAGAGGTTTCGCGCCTTCTCATCATAGATGTAATCGTACTCGGTTTCGGCTTTGGCGGAAGCCGCTTCTTTTCCGAGCTGTTTCTCCAGGTCTTTGATTTCCCGCTCGCTGATTCCCCGCAGATTACGGACCGCGCGTGCTGCCCTGACATAATCGGATGTGGCTTCTTCGGCCTGGCCGCTGATGATGAGAGGGGTCCGGGCCTCATCGATCAGAATGTTGTCCACCTCGTCCACAATGGCATAGTTGAATCCCCGCTGCGATCGCTGGGAGAGGTCGCCCACCATGTTGTCACGCAGGTAATCGAATCCGAACTCGTTGTTTGTGCCATAGGTGATATCCACCTCGTAGGCCTGGCGGCGAGGAACTGGCTTCAAATGTGGCCAGGCCGGGTCTGATGAGATGTTTTCGGGATCGAAAAGAAAGGCTGACTCGTGCTGGATACAGCCGACGCTCACCCCAAGGGCGTGATAAATTGGCCCCATCCACTGGGGATCGCGCTTGGAAAGATAGTCGTTAACGGTTACCACGTGGACGCCTTTTCCGGTGAGGCAGTTCAAATAGGTGGGGAGCGTGGCCACCAGGGTTTTGCCTTCGCCGGTCTTCATCTCGGCGATCTTACCCTGGTGGAGAACCATTCCGCCCATCAGCTGGACATCATAGTGGCGCTGGCCCAGAGTTCGTTTGGCTGCTTCCCGGACGGCGGCAAAGGCTTCCGGGAGCAGATCATCAAGGGATTCTCTGGAGGCCAGCCTTTGTTTGAATTCGGAGGTCTTCGCTTTAAGCTCATCGTTGCTGAGCTTCTCAAAATCGGCCTCAAGGGCGTTGATCTTGCTGACTGCGGGAAGAAGGCGCTTGAGTTCCCTTTCGTTGGAGTCGCCGCTCAGAAAACCAGTAAGCTTTTTGAACATTTCAAATCCTTATACCCCTCACCCTGTCTTCTCCCTCAATGGGAGAAGGATTCGGTCATTATTGGAACATGGCGCCAATGGAAAGATCGGCATGAATGCGATGGATCGCTTCTCCAATCAGCGATGCCAGGGAGAGAACGGTAATCTTGGGCATCTTTTTTGATTCGGGTATCGGAACGCTATCGGTGACCACTACTTCTTTCAGAATACTCTGGGAAATTCTTTCTACTGCCGGACCGGAAAGGATGGGATGGGTGCAGCAGGCGTAGACTTCTTTGGCTCCCTCTTTTACCAGGGCATTGGCCGCGGCGATAATCGATCCGCCAGTGTCGATTTCATCATCCACCAGAAGGACCCGGCGGCCATCGATATTCCCCATGATATGAAGGGCTTCCGATTTATCTGTATTGCCGAGGCGTCTCTTCTCGATGATCCCCAGGGGGGCGTCGAGCCTCTCCGCCATATCACGAGCTCGCTTGGAGATGCCGATATCGGTGGCCACAACCGTCAGGTCCTGCAAATTCTTCTCTTTGAAATAATTGCTCAGGATATAAAGAGCGGTCAGTTCATCGACGGGGATGTTGAAGAATCCCTGGATTTGTCCCGCGTGCAGGTCAAGGGTTAGAACGCGATTGGCTCCCGATACCGTAATGAGGTCGGCAATCAGGCGCGCGGTTATGGGGACGCGAGGTTGGTCCTTTTTATCGGTGCGTCCGTAGCCATAATATGGCACCACTGCAGTAATTCTCGCTGCCGAGGCCCGTTTGGCCGCATCGATCATGATGAGAAGTTCCATCAGGCTTTTGTGGACGGGAGAACAGATCGGCTGGAGGATGAAGATATCTCGGCCGCGCACGTTTTCCAGAATGCGGACAAAGAGGTTTTCGTTGCTGAATTCAAACACCTCTGCTTTTGCCAGCGGGGTGCCCAGATAATCGCAAATCGATTTAGCCAGGGCGGGATGGGTATTGCCCGTGAAAACCTTCAGTTCATCGGCCAATTCAATTTCCTCCATAAGATGTGACGATTTCCTAATTTACTATAGCACAAGGTCTGGCGCCAAGCAAAAAGGGGACGAGGGATCAGGGATCAGTATGCGGCATTCGGGGGTACGAGATCGATATACTGACCGCTGACTGCTACTACGACTACGTTAAGTGATAAAAACGCTATGTCTTTGCGAGTCCGGTACAATCGGGACGAAGCAATCTCAGGAAGGGACGCAGCTTTGCCCAGAGATCGCCACGTCCGCCCAAGGCGGTCCTCGCGATGACATAACGTAGTAGTACTACTTCCCCCGTTTTGCCCGGATCCATTTCTGCTTCTGGTCGATTCGCACTTCGTCATTGACGGGATTGAAGTGGGCCAGAAACTCCTCTTTGAATTGAGCGAAGGCGCCGCTGATGATCGTTTCTCGAATCTCCTGCATCAGATTGAGGATGAACCGGAGATTGTGGATAGTGGCCAAACGGTACGCCAGAAGCTCCTCGCATTTGAACAGGTGGTGGAGGTAGGCAGCGGAGAATGTGCGGCAGCCATAGCAATCGCACTCCGGATCCAGGGGGGCATCTTGCTTCTTGAAAAGGGCGTTTCTGATGTTCAGCCTTCCCTTTCGGGTGAAGAGAGCGCCGTTGCGAGCGATTCGCGTGGGGAGGGCGCAATCGAACATATCGATCCCGTAGGAGACGCATTCCACAAGGTCTTCCGGCGAGCCCACGCCCATCAGGTATCGGGGTTTGTCTTCCGGCATCAGGGCGGCCGTCTCACTGGCCACGCTGTACATTACCGGTTTGGGTTCACCAACGCTGAGCCCGCCGATGGCATATCCGTCAAATTCGAGGGCTTTCAAATACTCTGCCGATTCCCTTCGAAGGGTCATTGAAGCGCCGCCCTGGAGAATAGCAAATAGCGCCTGATCTTTCCGCTGGTGTCTTCGGAGGCACTTTTCGGCCCAGAGATGCGTTCGATCCATTGCCTTTTTGACTGCCTCAAAGTCATCGGTGTAAGGGGCGCATTCATCGAAGGCCATAATGATATCGGCGCCGAGCGCTTCCTGGATTTCGATGGAGAACTCCGGCGTAAGGAAATGCTCACTGCCATCGATGTGAGATTGAAAGAGCGCGCCTTCATCGTTGATCTTTCTCAGATGTCCCAGGCTGAATACCTGAAAGCCGCCGCTATCGGTCAGGAGGGGGCCCTCCCAGCCCATGAAGCGGTGAAGTCCTTCAAATTGCCGGATCACCTCAAGCCCCGGCCTGAGGTAAAGGTGGTAGGTATTGCCGAGCAGCATCCCTGCATCGATTTTACTGAGGTCATCCGGGGCCAAGGCTTTGACTGAGCCCTGAGTGGCCAGCGGCATAAACACGGGCGTGTCGATTGAGCCGTGTGAAGTGGTCAATACACCGGCACGGGCTTTTGTCTTGGGGCAAGACTTCTCTGTGTGGAAAAGTTGCAATGATTCCATCCTGTTATGGTGATGCCGGATGTCTCCTGCGGGAGGAAGCTGCCCTCACCCCCTCGGTCCCCCTCTCCCGTTCACGGGAGAGGGGGAAGAAAGAAAACTTAGCAGGGTGCTGAAAAAGTCTGACTCAACCCCCTGGCCCCCACTCGTTGGGGGAACTTAGTAAGGGCGTATAATGATACGCCCCTACGAACACCCCCAGACCCCCGGAAGGAGGAATCCTTCACCTCTTTGGAGACGGATTTCCTATATCCAAAAATTAAGGCACATGGCCAGAAAAATGAGTCCCAGATACGGGAATGAGGAAAGCTTATACAACTTCCATGAATCCTCGGATTCTTTGTGTTGCACCAGTCGAATGCTGGCCCACACCATGACAGCGCCCATGATGTTGGCAATGGCGAAAAAGGCCCATCCGAAATCGGCCACATGCCAGAGCAGAATAGAGGCGCCGTAAAGCAGGATGGAAAGGAAAAACAGAAGCCTGATGGCGTTCCCCAGTTTCATGGTCAAGGGGAAGTAGGCAATGCCGGCAGTGAAGTACTCGTCCCTTCGGGCTATCATCACGCTCCAGACATGCAGCGGGATCCATACCGCGATGAGCAGGCACATGAAGAGGATGGTCAGATTGAGATGCGGGCTCAGCGCAAGGTATCCAATGAGCACCGGCGCGCAGCCGGCAACGGTTCCCTGAAAGACGCACATGGCTCTCTTTCTCCAGACCACGGAAGCGATGGTTCCGGCGAGGCCGAAGGCAAAGCAGAGCGGATGTAACATGTAGGCAAAAACAAGGGCGGTGATGACCAGGGCTATGGCCATGGGGAGCATCTTTTCCGGCGGATAAATGCGTTGCGAGGGCAGAGATCGCCAGCAAGTCCGCGCCATCATGGCATCCACGTGGCGATCGAGATAGTTGGTGAGGGCATTGCAGCCTCCGCTGCCCAGGAGAACCGCCGCAAATACTCCGAATAGTGTCCATGTGGAGGGATGGCCCTGTGCCGCTACAACCCCGGCCAGAATGCCGATATAGGTGAGGAGAATAGTCTCTCGGGGCTTGAGGACGTCGATATAGTTCCAGACGGCTTTCATTCACAAATCCCTTTGTTAATATACCTCAAGTGGGCAGTGCTGTCAAAGCTCACATAAGAAGCCCTGTGCCCTTCGAATTTCACCGGCTACTGAAATTCGCAATTTTTGATCTAGCAGAGCCCCTTGACAAATGCCAGAGATAGTACTATAGTACTGCTGCTGATAGATCCATCGGATAGGTTGGAAGGGGTCAGGGGCTAATAGAAGGCAATGCAATTTCTCAACCCAGGCAGCTTTCGGTTTGGCCCCTAGGGAAACCCTCATTCGGAACGTTACAGTAAATAATTTTTTACCATAACTTAACCCGGCGTTAACTGAAATATCCGAAAAAGAGTAGTATAGTGATATCTAATCAGGTGAAGTGGGCGCACAGGCCAAATAAGTAGCTAAGTAGCAAGATTGCGATTAAATATCAGAATAGAGGGGGTGGTCAGCCATAGTGAAAGGGAATGAACAATGAATGAAAGTATCATCTTTGAGGTTCTTAGGCCAGCGATTCAAAAAAGGAGGAATTAATGAGAAAGATTCTAGGATTAATGGCAGTTGTTATGTTAGTGGCTCTCATGGTGGCATCAACCGGTATTGCTAGTGCAGATCAGGGAAGCCAGAAATGGAACCTGGATAGTCAGATTGATGTGAGCGGTAATCCGCTGATGGAGCGGGCTAGCGGACCTGGCGATGATGGGCAGACGGGTTCGGTGACTGTACTTCCGGGTCTCAATAATTGCGTGTATTTTATAGCCGATGAGTTTGCCGTGCCCCTTAGTGGAGTAACCTTCGCAGCGAGTAATACATGTGGGTGGCTTGCGTCGTTCACTTTGGGTGGTGTTGGCGGAGCTCAATATGTAGTGGCGGATGTGGGTTTGTTGGATCAGAATGGTGCGAACTTCCAGTCATTTGGTGCGATGACTAACATTGTTATACCAAACAACTGGTCGGTGCAGGTAATGTTCTCAATGCCTGGTCAGACTGTCCCTCAAAACATGCATTTGGCTCTCAGAGTATACAACAACGATCAAACTGCAACTCCCATGAACATTCAGATCATGACGGGCAATGACAAAGACGGCTGTTCGTACCTGATCTCCCCGTGCACGGATCCTGGCTATCCCACTCCTGAGATTGCCACTGCTCTTCTGGTAGGACTTGGCGTTCTGGGGTTGGGGGGATATGTGTTCATTCGGAGGAGACAGGTTACTACTACGGTAGGGGTATAGAGGTTGGCACTTTAGCCAAGTAAACAAGAAACACAAGAAACAAGCAACAAGCTATCCTTTTCAACTTCAACGGAGTTAAGGCGAAAATCTTCTTCCCCCACCTTCTGGTGGGGGAAGAAGAGGTATAATTGATAGCAACTATTACACAGAGGGTTCCTCAGATGGCCAAACCGGGCTACTCTGGAGATGCGGAAATTACAAAGGATGTTGTGTTTCAGGGAGGGATGACTTATTATGGGGCGTAATGCGGTGGATATGATTTCAGCCCACGCTCTTGCTCAAGTGACGCTGGCGCAGTACCCGGCAGGTGAACCAGCCAGAGGCGTTCGAATTATGGTTGGCATTCCCTGCCTCAATGAAGAACGTTCCATTGGAGAAATTGTGCGCAAAGCCAGGCAATATGCGGAGGAAGTGATCGTGGTGGACGATGGCTCTACTGATCGCACGGCTCAGGTGGCGGAGGCTGCTGGGGCCACTGTGGTCAGACACGGTGTTAACAAAGGCTACGCTGCAGCGCTCAATACTTGCTTTGCTGAGGCAAGAAATAGAAGGGCGGACATCATGGTCACTCTAGACGGGGACGCGCAACACGATCCATCCGAGATTTCTTGTGTTATAAATCCGGTTCTTGCTGGCAAGGCTGACGTAGTCATCGGGTCCAGGTTCAAGGCGAGTCATGAAGATATGCCGGCCTATCGCAAGATAGGAATAGCAGTTATAACATGGTTGTGCAATGTGGGTTCCTCAGTGCAAATATCAGATGCGCAAAGCGGATTTCGCGCATATGGCCACAAGGCCATTCAAACCTTAAATAGCAGAGAACAGGGCATGAACTTTAGCGTAGACGCTCTGATTCAAGCAAGGGAGAAGAAGCTCAGGATAGCGGAAGTTCCCATTTCTTGTATCTACAATGCGGATTGTCATAGCGCCAATCCCGTAACTCATGGCCTTGGCGTAGCTTTGGCGGTGATCAGGATTCGAGCGAAGAACTTTATCCGCCGTCCGATCAGAGGGAGTGCTGTCGACAAGCCGGGAGGAGCGATTCACGCGGATAGTTCCCGAACTGTGTAAGGTGATTACCCCCTTTGGCGATAGAGGGTTCTATCCAGGCCCCAGTTTACGATCTGGGGCCTTTTGTTTAGTGCAATGACGGGCTCTTACGGCTAGGGGTTTTTGCTGGTTTACCCCCTTTACACTAGGAGCCCTTGTGGGTTAGCATTTAAGATAAGAAAGACAAAATGAAAAATAGACGCGTAGTTGTTGCAGGTGGGGCAGGGTTCATTGGGTCCAATTTGGCACAGCAGTTGGCAGTCGATAATGAAGTTATCATTATCGATGACCTTTCTACAGGCAGAGAGGAGAACCTAGGAACCCGAAGGGCAGAGTTCCACGGGCAAATTCCGTGGGTGAATGTATAGGCGGCGATATGGTATGTTTAGAGCATGGAAGCGCGAGTGTTTGGTCATGGGATGTATCGAACCGAGTACCATTTGGTATGGATTCCGAAATATCGCCGGCGTATCCTGAATCTTGGTGTAAGGGGCTATCTGGGCAACTTGTATCTGGTTCGCAAGGATTTGCTGGTGATGAGGGGGTAGTTTACCCAAAAGCACAGAATTTTCCCTCAATAGGATACTTTGTCTCTACTTGCCCTTATTCTCTTGAGAATTCCAATAACCCGAAGGGCATGGTGCCACGGGTTCACCCGTGGGTATCTACTAGTCTTGAGCTATTTAAGGCTGTTTGGTAAGTTCTATCAAGGGCTGTTTAAGATGTGTGGCTTGCCAGCATAGATTTTCTTTGGTTTTTATGTGCATCATTTGTTCAACTTACGAAACTTGATTCCCCGACCATCGTGGTCGAGGGAGGAAGTTCTCCCTGCGAAAGCAGGGCAAACGAAGTTTGACCTGAAGTAATACCCCGACCGTAAGGTCGTGGGAAGTTTATTAATGAAGAACCCATCAACAAGCTGAGGGATATCCGATGGCCCTGCCCCAAAGTATGGACGGGGCTGCTTTCTTCCTGCCAGGAGGCCGAAAGAGTATCCAGAGGATGTTTTCCATGAAGATCGCTTTTGTTTACGATGTCATTTACCCGTACGTGGTAGGTGGAGGCGAAAAGAGAATATGGGAACTGTCAAAGGGGTTAACGGATAGAGGCCATGAAGTTCACGTGTTCGGGATGAAGTCTTGGGAAGGTGAAAACATCTTTGTAAAGGAAGGGATTCATCTTCATGGTTTCTTTCAACCCAGAGAGCTCTTTGTTGCTGAGAGGAGATCAATAGGAGAAGCAATCCATGCGGGCCGTAAGATATTTCCCTGCTTATTGAAAGAGCGATTCGATGTTATTGATTGCCAAGCATCTCCTTACTTCCCGTGCTTTTCCTCAAGAGTGGCATCTTTTGTCAGGCGTGAGCCGTTAGTAATCACATGGTACGAAGTTTGGAACGACTACTGGTATGAGTATTTGGGGAAGAAAGGCATCTTCGGTAAATTCGTCGAAAAGGCGGTAGCCCGGCTGGCTGGCACAGTTATAGCGATTTCCGAACAGGTGAAAGATGATTTGATTGCCATTGGGGTGAAGGCTGAAAATATCAAGATTGTACCCGATGGGATGAATTTGATTCAAATTCAAGCAGTAGAGGCTACCGAAAGGGTCCGATTTGATGTTCTCTACGCCGGGAGACTTGCGGAGCACAAGAATGTGGACACTCTGATCAGGGCAATTGCCGTATTAAGAGGCATCATTCCAAATATCAAATGCGGAATAGTTGGTGATGGGCCAGAAAGAGACAGGCTAGAAAGGCTCAGAATCGAGTTAAGTTTACAGGAGAATGTGGAATTACTCGGTTTTCTGGAGAAGGACGATGATGTCATTTCCACCATGAAGGCATCCAGGGTTTTTGTGTTACCATCCACACGAGAAGGTGGCGGCCTTGTTACTTTGGAAGCAAATGCCTGTGGGCTTCCCGTGATCACAATAGATCACCCGCAAAATGCTGCCAAAGAAGTGGTTTTAAACGAAAAGAATGGTTTCCTGTGCAAACTCTCCGATGAAGAATTGGCATATGCAATACTAAATGGCTTGAATAGCAGTGAAAACATGAAAAAGGATTGTATCGACTTCGCCAGCCGTTATGACTGGGGGAGGATGGCAGAACTGACTGAAGCTGTCTACTACGACCTGTGCAAAGTGGATAAAGTGTCGCATACATGAATTCAACAAAGGCAATGGATGGCAAGAAATGGCAAAGAACGCACTAATTACGGGCATAACTGGTCAGGATGGAGCATATCTGGCGGAGTTCCTTTTGGGTAAGGGCTACAAAGTGTTCGGTACTTATCGGCGCCTGTCTACCCCAAATTTCTGGAGACTTCAGTATCTTAATATTTTCGACAAGGTTGGGCTGATCCCTGCAGATCTAATTGATTCTGCCTCTGTGACAGAGGCAATCAAGATATCTGATCCGCACGAATTGTACCATTTGGCGGCACAGAGTTTTGTGGGAGCCTCTTTTGAGCAGCCAATAGGTGCGGGGGAAATCACGGGGATTGGGGTAACCAGAGTGCTGGAAGCGGTGCGAAACATTAATCCTGAGATAAAGGTCTATCAGGCTTCCACCAGCGAATTGTACGGCGATGGTCACTCCGTGGCGCAAAACGAACTGACTCCGTTCAGCCCATCCAGCCCATATTCTGCCGCCAAGCTATATGGGTACTGGCTCACCAGAATCTATCGAGAAGCCTATGATATGTTTGCCTGCAATGGAATTCTATTCAACCACGAATCGCCGCTCAGGGGACTGGAATTCGTAACCAGAAAAATTTCAAATGGGGTGGCCAAAATCAAGCTGGGCATACAGAAAGAGATCAAGCTGGGAAACCTGGATGCAAAGCGGGATTGGGGCTATGCTCCTGAATACGTTGAGGCCATGTGGATGGTTCTCCAGCAAGACAGGCCGGATGATTATGTCATCGCCACCAACGAAACACACTCAGTGAGGGAATTTGCAGAGAAAGCTTTTGCAGTGGTTGATCTGGACTGGCGGGACCATGTCAAGGTGGATGAAAAATTTCTCAGGCCGGTAGACGTCAATTTCTTGCAGGGAGATTGCTCCAAAGCGAAGAGGGCACTGGGTTGGGCACCCCGGACGCGGATTGACGAGTTGGCAGCGATCATGGTCAAGGCTGATATGGACCGGTGGAAGAAGTCTCTCAACGGCGAAAGGCTGCCGTGGGATGCCCCCAACTATCCCGATGAAGCCAATATACTGACAAGATCTCTGAGGATATGAAAATGATTCCTATTGCAGAACCTGTGCTGGGTGAAGAAGAACTGGCCAATGTGACGGAAGCGGTGAAATCCGGATGGATTAGCTCGAAGGGAAAATTTATTCTGGAGTTCGAAGAAGGCTTTGCACGTTACTGTGGAGTGAGGCATGGCGTGGCTACTTCCAATGGCACGGTGGCGCTGCACCTGGCTCTGGCAGCCCTCGACATAGGGTTTGGTGATGAGGTCATTGTTCCTACGCTTACTTTTGTTGCCACGGCTAATGCAGTGCGATATACTGGAGCAAAACCCGTTTTTGTGGATTCACATCCTGACTATTGGTGCATTGACCCAGAGAAGATAGAGAAGGCAATAACCCCACAGACCAAAGCCATTATTCCCGTTCACCTTTATGGGCATCCCTGCGATATGGATGCCATAATGACCATAGCCAGGGAACACCATCTCTATGTGGTTGAGGACGCTGCCGAAGCGCATGGGGCGGAATGCAAAGGGAAGAAGGTCGGGTCTTTCGGAGATATCAACTGCTTCAGTTTCTATGCAAACAAGATCATCACCACCGGAGAGGGCGGAATGTGCCTGACCAGCAGCGACAAACTGGCAAGCAAGATGAGAATCTTGAGAGACCACGGAATGAGCCCCAGCAAGCGATATTGGCACGATAGGGTGGGATTCAACTACAGAATGACGAACATGCAAGCGGCTGTTGGCGTTGCCCAGTTGAAAAAGCTGGATCACTTCATAGAAAAGAAGAGAGAGATCGCCACAACATACAATTCTCTCTTGGCGAGTGTTGGAGGCCTAAGTCTCCCGCCGGAAATGCCGTGGGCAAAGAACGTCTATTGGATGTACTCTGTCCTGGTAGGGTCTTTGGGTGGAAGCCAGAGGAATGAGTTGATTGGCAGATTGGGCCAATCCGAAATCGAATCAAGGCCGTTTTTCTATCCGGTACATTTGATGCCACCGTACGACAATCGAAGAAGATTCTCGGTGGCTGAAGGATTATCGAGGAGAGGAATCAACCTGCCAAGCGGCAATAAACTGAGCAAAGAAGACTTGAAGTCAGTCGCAAAGGAAGTGTCAATGTGATTCCTCGTTATTCTCTTAGTGGCTATCTCGGTGTTTTGGATATCTTCTCAGTAATACTTGCCTCCTCATTCTGGACAAGAGACAGAGACAATTTGGCCCATGCCCTTGATGAACTTGAGAGGAGAATAGCCGGATTCTGCGGATGCAAGTTTGGAGTGCTCACCGCATCAGCTAGGGGTGGCCTTTATGATATCCTGCAATTGAGGCCGGAAATTTGGAATGTATATCTTCAGCCATACACTTGTAGAGTAGTCCCAGATACAATCAGATACGCTGGAAGATCCATCACGTTTGTGGATATAGAATTGACCACTTATGGATTGGATTGCGAACGACTTACCCACCTTGGCCAATTGGATGGGGCTATGATTCTCACTCATCTCTACGGCTGTCCAGCCAGAGATACCTTCCCACTCATCGAGCTAGCTCGGAAAAACGGGGTGTTTATCATAGAGGATGGAGCCCAAGCTCTAGGGGCATGCTTGAATGGACGACAGATCGGCTCCATTGGAGATTGTGCTATTTTCAGCTTTGATTCTACCAAGCCTATCCCTCTCGGTGCCGGAGGCATAATTACCACGAACGATGAAGAATTATATTCAAAGCTCAAACATGTGCAAGAAGCCAAACCTGAGCTGCCTAGGAAACAATTGTTGGCCAGACTTGTGCTCATGGCTCTTGCCCACTTGGCAACACTCAATGATGTTCTCTATAACCCTGTCTACACTCTTCGCAACAAATTAGGGAATGTAGATTCTCGCATAACCATGCCTGAATACTCAAAAGATGCCATTTCGAGCATCCACACTTGCCGGTTTCCCAAGAGTCTGGAGAGACTAGCTAAGAAACTGGTAGAGCGTTGCGACGAGCTGACGAGAGCTAGGATGGAAAGGGCAAGAATTTACGATGCTGCTCTTGATGACCGCGAAGGCGTAGCCAAGTTGCCTTGCGGAGAAACTGAGGAGTTCAGAAATACGTTCCTTCGGTACCCGATCAGAATCGCAGGGATAAATCGGGAAGAATTGGTCAAGAGATTTACCAGAAGCGGAGTGGATGTAGGGGATTGGTTCTACGACAACATTTTACATTACCCTCAGTACAAGGGTCTCGATTCTTATTGCCCCAACAGTGACGCAGCGTATGAGACCGTGGTCAACCTTCCGATACATGGGCAGATGCGGAGGGATGACTTGGACAAGGTCTGTGACATTATTGCACAGATTGTAGATAAACAGAGGGACTGCGCAGACAACAAATCTTTTAGGAGAACACCTGCGTCAAGATGAATTCTGCTTCGGCGCTGTGTTACTAATGGTCTCATAATAATCCGAACCAACAAATTACACTCAAAGCAGTCGTCTCGCATGCTTGAAATGGCCATTTCGAAGCTAAAGAGTACATCCATTCAATTATGAGACCATTAGTAGCTCAAGGCCAGAGATGCAGAATATTGGAGCTACCCCAACAATGCCTCAAAAAATAGAGCTATCTAATGGCGAAGTTATTACCATAAGGCCATTTTCAATAAGAGATTTGCACGCATTACACAGGATGTATCCATTTCTTTCAGATAAATCTAAGGATTTCTACAGGGAACAATCAGTTCGACCAAGACCAGCGTCATATTCATCTGGAGCTACTTTGCGATGGACAGTGAGCAAATTAAGGCTTATCCTTTCGACAATCGGACCCATCCGAACATGCCTGATGTACATTCCCCATGCAGCATTTCTGCCATTTGTTGCGGTTAACCAAAATCGTGAAGTCGTTGGCTTTAGGTATTACGAGATACTGGCAAATCGCATTGAACACGGATATATTGCTACCGATGGCATTGTATTGAGGGATGATTATCAGGGGGTTGGGCTAGGGACCTGTTTCATCAAAATGACCCTTGAAGCGGTTGCCCACCAGATAGAAATAGTGGTTACAGATACACGGAACCCTGCGATGATTCATACATATCAAAAAGTCGGCTTTAAGATAGTCGGCTATGCCAAAAACAATCAGGGAGACATCCTCTGCCAGATGATCTATCTCACAAGACCATGTGAATCGCTCGAAATCATTGACAAGGAGTATAAAGACCATTCATGGCATGAGCCATTGTGTTGATAAATTGGTTAAGCGCAGATCACTGTTTGAAGGATATATGTTAAGGTTAAGCACTGTTGCAGATGTGGACTAATACTGCATAGATCGCTAGGAGGATGTAATTTGAATATTTTGCTGGTCGTTCCTTATTTTGGGCCGATGATGGGTGGAGCAAAATACGTTCTGCATGTGGCGAACGGTTTGGCTGATCGTGGCCATAGCGTGACGGTGTTCTCTACCGATTGTGATGCGGATGCCCCATTTGAGGTGAACAAGGGCATTAGGGTTATTCGGAAACCTGTTCACTTCACAGTCTCTGGCACGCCGGTCAGATTGACGCTGATATACGATTTACATAGGCTTACCCGAGAATCACACTTTGATTTGATCAATGCCCATACTCCTGTGCCTTTCTATGCGGACGTTGCGGCGGTGGTAGCAAAGCTACGTGGAATACCTTTTGTTCTCACCTACCATAATGACACGGTGAGTGAGAAATTCCTCTTGAACGCGATTGTCAATGCTTATAACCATAGCTTCAATTTGTTAACTCTCAATTTTAGTAACCTCATTATTACTCCTTCGCCATTTTGTCTCAACGAGTCCAAATGGCTAAGCAAGCATTCAGATAGGGTTGTATGGATACCGCCGGGGGTGGACAACAAGAGATTTGTCCCCCACGGATTGGGCAAACTCGATATCTCCAATATCCCCAGTCATGCCAAAGTTGTTACGTTTGTCGGAAAAATGAGCGAAGCTCATGCTCACAAGGGCATCAATTACTTATTGGACGCATTTAAAAAAGTTGTGTCGGAGATCGGAGATTCGTATCTGATACTCATTGGTTCGTGCGACATTTTACCGGAAATCGAACACAGGTGCCGTGAACTGGACATAGCTGATCATGTAAGAATCCCAGGATGGATAACTGAGGACCAACTCGTGGCTTATTACCAAGGCTCTGACGTTGTCGTGCTGCCGACTATCAATATATCGGAAGGCTTTGGCATGGTTCTAACGGAGGCGAATAGTTGCGGAACACCGGTGGTTGGGTCACGGGTTGGGGGAATCCAATATGTGATCAAGCACGAAGAAACCGGTTTGCTTGTACCTCCCAAGGATTCCGATGCACTCGCAGAGGCTATTATCAGATTACTCAGAAATGACGAGCTGGCTCGCAGACTAGGGGAAAATGGCGCACGGATGGTGAGAGACCAGTATGACTGGGAATCGATAGTCGACAAGACGGAAACTGTATTTGATAGCGCAGTGAGAGACAGAGGCCGAGGTTGCAGCAATTGAGGTTGTGCTGACGTCAGGGTTTTCGTCATAGCTTAAAGGCCGTAAGGCTCGAAAAGTTTAATTGAGAGTTGGCTGCTTGACTGGAGGAACTCATGAGATTCTGCTCGTCGAAGCATCTTGAAACGCATATACTTCCCAACTAGAGCGTACATAGGATATTGAATGGTTACTAAGAGTTATCACAATATTGGTATAGTCACTTTCCCGATGATAGAGTCAGGTGTGGTTCCCTTATCTCATCAGGTCGCTATCCTGTCTCTTCTTGTGGAGCATCTCTATATTATATCTGGAAACGCAGTGGCTTCCGTTAAAATAGACAACCAATCTAATATCGATATGTTTCTGATAGATCACAGGAGTGGACATAATACGTTCACTCGGATCGTGAGATATATTCATACTCAGACGAAACTTGCTTACAGAATGGCAAAGTTAACTAGGAAGGTTGATGCATGGATATTTTTTCTGGGGGAAGGCGGTTTATTGTTGCCCATGATGACAGCCAAACTCTTCCAAAAGAAAACTATCCTATTTTCAGCCGCGTCTTTCCACAGGGGGAGCAGATTTGTACATGACCCACTTTTGATACCAGCAGGATTGCTGGAGAAAACCAATCGTGCATTGGCCGACCATATTATCGTATACTCCCCCAATCTCATTAAAGAGTGGGATTTAGCAAGTCAAAAACACAAGATTTCCATAGGTCATGAGCATTTCCTAGACTTTGGTGAACTCAGAATCCACAAGCAGCTAGGAGAAAGGCCTAATTTGATTGGATATATCGGGCGTCTGAGTGAAGAAAAAGGTGTGTTGAATTACGTTAAGGCGATTCCGCTGGTGCTGGCACTAAGAGATGATGTCCAATTTCTGATAGGTGGAAGCGGACAAAGTCGACATGAAATCGAAACCCTTTTGACAAAAGAGAATATGAGCAATCAAGTTAGCCTTCCTGGTTGGATTCCCCACGCTGAGCTTCCAAACTACTTGAACGACTTAAAGTTGCTTGTTTTGCCATCCTACACTGAAGGGCTTCCAAATATCATACTGGAAGCAATGGCCTGTGGTACCCCTGTTCTTGCAACTCCAGTCGGAGCCATTCCAGATTTAATTGAGGATGGCAAAACAGGATTCATCATGGGAAATAACACTTCTGAATGTATAGCTGAGAATATTATGCGTGCCCTGAATCATCCCAATCTGGAGACTGTTGCCCGGAATGCCCGCATTTTCGTAGAGAATGAAT
This sequence comes from Dehalococcoidia bacterium, assembly GCA_028711995.1. NCBI lineage: Bacteria > Bacillati > Chloroflexota > Dehalococcoidia > Dehalococcoidia bacterium. The sequence continues at coordinate 28,507 of JAQTRE010000025.1, forward strand.
TTACCTTTGAGAAAGCTGTGCAGCAATTTGATGAGATGCTAATTCAATGGTTCAATCAAGATACCTAATAATATATACTATTGCTATGGAGGTGATCCATGGCAGGGACGGCATGATTCGCTGAAGAAGAACTCATACGAGCCCGCAAAATTCGTGATGAAGCAACTACTGTGGTTGAGTTTCGTGAAGCCATGTCAGTCATTCTAATGGCCCAACTTTGCCTTGATGCAGACAAATCGGCTGAAGTCTTGGGCACGAGCCGTTGCACCGTTTTTCTCGATTTCAGCGCGACACGCCATCAATCAGGTATTCCCAAAAAATTGCCCGGGGATAGGGGCCGCCGATTCTCGTTCACATTGGATGATGAGCGAAAGTTCCTGTTAGCTTGGGAGACTGATGGGGGGCTTTCAGTTGCTCCCGTCCACGCGGCGCTCATTGAACAGTTAGGGCATGATACATCCATCACCATCAACCACGTACAAGTATCTTGGCTTGTTATGGGTGGAGGAAAGTACAGCCAGATATCAAGCATCCCAAAAGCGATCAGGCTGCTCAAGAGAAGTTAAAAAAACCGAGATGTGGCAACCCGCCTGTTTGAAGAACAAGAAGAACTTGCCTGTCCGTTAATGTTCCAAGATGAAGTGCGGTTTGGACGGATGAGTGAGCCTCGTGCCTGTTGGGCACTGGCGCCGAGCAAGCGAATGGTAAAAAGGGCGCTGGTACGAGAGTCAGGTATGAATATGCTGCGGTAAGCCCATGGGATGGATCCCTTGATCAAATGACATTGGAGGAGATGAACACCGAGAACCTGATCCGTTTTCTGAATCAAGTCAACCAGAGGCATCTGGAAGATTTCATGGTCATGGTATTGGATGGCGCATTATTGCATAATGGCAAGGGTCTCATGGTTCGATAAAATATCTCCTTCGTGTTCCTACCACCCTATTCACCTAAATTGAATTCGGCAGAACAGATATGGAATAGTCTCCGCAAAAATTACTTTGCCGACAAGGTCTTTCATTCGCTTGATGCTGCTACCCAACAAGCGGAACATCGACTATTCAAAATGACATTCGACAAAAATTCTGTGATGAGCTTAACTAACTGGCCGTGCATCAAAAGTATTAACTTGATTGCAATCTAGTACATTGTAACACTTATAATATTGGATAAAGATGTCTGAGTTTTGTACGCGCCTCGGTGTTCGTGAAATGCCAATGGATTTTGGATTGCCGGTTATTCCGGTCGTTCTGCCAGGCGCTGATGTGTCGTTGCGGCATTTCCATATCAGGGATTCTGCGATCCAGGCATTGTCCGCTGAGAGCGCTCAGTTCAATCTCCGCCATATTGAGCCAACTGCCATGTTTGGGCGTGTAATGGATGTCAATACGTTCTGCCAATCGCCGAGCCTCGGCAGGTTCAAAGGTCTCATAGAGCGAGGCCATGCAGTGCGTATTCAAATTGTCCATAACCAGTCGTACCTGGATGGCGTCTGGATAGCGTTCATCGAGCATGCCTTTTATCCACCACGCCCAATCTTTCATCGTTCGGCGTTCCGTGGCCCTCACGTAGCGTTTGCCGGTGAGTGGCTCGACTTCGAGAAATATCTCCGCAACACCGTTGCGGGCGTATTCATGGTCTATACGGGCCGGTCTTCCCGGCGCACAAGGTATCGCCTCGTGCGTGTCCCCGATAAGCTGTTTACAGGTCTCATCCATACAGACCAGCGGATAGTCGGGGTCGTACGGCAATTCATAGACGGCAATAACGTCTTCCATATTGGCTACGAAGGCCGCGTTCTCCTTTGGCGGGATTTTCCAGTACTGGCGGAGATGAGGCTTAAGTTCGTTTTTTTAAGAACGCGCTGCACGGTCATGTGTGATACGCTCGGGGCCAAATTCAATTCGACTGCCTTCTCCGCCAGCAGCCGTACGGTCCACCGTTGCCGGCCTTCCGGCGACGGCGAACAGGCCAGCGCTGTCAAACAGGCTTCAAAAGCCCCATCAAAGACCACTTCGCGCGGGGGCTTCTCCCTCTGCCGGCGCTCCAAAGCTGCCGAAAGGCCTTCTTCAACGAAGCGCTTCTTCAGGTGTTCTATCATGCTGCGCTTTACTCCCAACGCCTCGGCTGTATCGGCCACGCTCCAGGCCAGCCCATGTTCTCCTGCATCACACAGAAGCAATGCCCGGGCACGCACAAATCGCCTTGCATT
>JAQTRE010000026.1 GCA_028711995.1 Dehalococcoidia bacterium
AACCCAGTATCATCCGCTTCATTGGCTTAAAAGGACGACTGTAGCAATTCTAAGGCATCGTCTCTATCCTGATTGTGAGTATAGAGGCTGTGAAAAAACATGTCAACCAAAACCGAGCAGAACCAAAGATGCCGGACGCCATCCTAAAATGGCCGACCTTATCCGCAAGGCCGGAAGCCAACTCATTCGCCGCCGGTTCAATGACATCTCCGATCTCAACGCCGCGCTCTATGCCAGTCTGGTAGAACATCTGGAGCGTACCGGACGGCTCCGCACCAAGCCATTCGACGCCGCCGCCTGTCCCGATGCCACCCTTGCCGATATCGCGGAAGATAAGTTGAAATGGTTTCTCGGACTGACCCGCCGCGAGCGTCAATATCCCTTGCGCGAAGATGCGCCGCCTTCCGAGGCCCTGGCGCACCTCAACCTTCTCGATGCCGGGCAGCCCAGCCATGCCGCCGTTCTGCTTTTCGCCCGCCAGCCCCAGAAATTCCTGCTCACCTCCGAGGTCAAGTGCATGCGTTTCCACGGCACGGAAGTCGGCAAACCCATTCCCTCCTATCAGATTTACCGGGGCACGGTCTTCGAACTCGTGGATCAGGCCGTGGACTTCGTCATGTCCAAGATTGATCGCGCCGTCGGCACCCGCGCCCTCGGCCCGCAAGCGCCTGTTGAATACGAACTGCCTCGCGAAGCCGTGGCCGAAGCCATCGTCAACGCCGTTGCTCACCGCGACTACACCAGCAATGCCAGCGTGCAGGTCATGCTCTTCGCCGACCGGCTTGAGGTCTGGAACCCCGGCGAACTTCCACCTCCGCTGACCCTTGAACAATTGCGCTTGCCCCACGCCTCCATCCCTCGCAATCCGCTCATTGCCGAGCCCTTGTTTCTGGCGCGCTACGCCGAGAAGGCCGGCAGCGGCATTCTTGATATGATCGCTCGCTGCCAACAAGCGGGCTTGCCCTCGCCCCAATTCCATCAGGAAGGCGGTCAGTTTATCCAGACACTCTGGCGACCCAAGCCAGTGGCAACCGAACAAGTCGAGGCCCATGATGAGGCCCATGATGAGGCCCATGATCAAGTCAGCTTGTCGGAACGCCGGATCATGACCGCTTGTCTTGCGGCGCCGCAGAGCACACCAGAGCTTTTAACTGCCTTGGGTTACCCCGCACGTACTGGTAACTTCAAGCGCGGCCTGAAAAACCTGATTGCTCTGAATTTACTGGAAATGAGCTTGCCGGAAAGCCCTCGCAGTAAGAACCAGAAATACCGCCTTACGGATAAAGGCCGCGCCTGGATCGCCCTCCAAAAACCAGAAGGAGGCGCGCGATGACTGACGGTACTTCGACTCCGCTCAGCACAGGCCTTAAGCCGTACCCGAAATATGAGACGAGCATGTTTACGACGATCTTCTGGGATATTGTTTGCAGTAAATCGAATCGCTCAAGGCGAAGGGCATCATTTAAGGAGATGAATTCCGTCATTCCGGCGCACGCCGGAATCCAGGCCAGAGAACGAAAACTTGAAGATGGACTCCTGCCTTCACCGGAGTGACGTTATAAACGTTAAAATGAACGGCAAAAGAGCTAGTCAAACAAAGAGGACCCCTCTCCATGGTTTGCGCGTCATTGATCTGGGCCAGGTCTACGCCGGGCCTTATGCTGCCCGGATACTGGCGGATATGGGTGCAGAAGTAATCCGGGTGGAATCGGCGGTGCGGTCCGGGCGGGGAGGGCAAAATCCTCAACCAGGGGCGATTTACCCAGATGGCGATCCCGGCAAAAAGCCTTACAATCGCTCGGCCTACTATAACGAGCTCAACCGCAACAAGCTCGCCGTCAGCCTCGATCTGTCTAAAGAGCAAGGGCGAGAGGTTTTCAAGAGGCTGGTAAAGGTCAGCGACGGGGTGATCGAGAACTTCAGCCCGCGGGTGATGGCCAATTTCGAATTGGACTACCCGGTGTTGAGCCAGATCAATCCCAAAATCATCATGGCCTCGATCTCCGGTTACGGGCAGACCGGCCCCTATCGCGATTATGTCAGCTTCGGGCGAGGAATTGAAGCAATGTCCGGGCTCTCCGAGATCACTGGCTATGAAGATGGACAGCCGCTTGGGCCCGGAATTGCCTATGCCGACGCCAACGCCGGACTTCACGCTGCCTTCGCTATCCTGGCAGCGCTACGGCAGCGCCGACGAACGGGAAAGGGCCAGCACATCGATCTCTCGCTCCGGGAAAGTCTAACATCACTCCTTGGAGAGCAGATTATCAATTCCTCGATGAACCACAGAGCTCCAGTGCGGAAGGGAAATCAGGACTGCCCGAAGGCGTTTCAGGGTTGCTATCGCTGCCGCGGCGACGATGCGTGGATAGCTATTTCGATCTGCTCCAAGCAGGAATGGAAATCGCTTTGGAGCATCATCGGCCATCCGCCAAATCTCCCAGATTTGTCCATTTTGGAAGAAGGACGGGAGGAGTTGGAAAGACTGATCGAGTGCTGGACGCTTGAATACGAACCTGAAGAAGCTATGAATATTCTGCAACGGGCAGGCGTGCGCGCAGGGATGGTATGCGGTGCCGGGGAACTCACAAGCAACCCACACCTCCAGGCAAGAGGCTCCTTCGAGAAGATGGCCCATCCCGAAGCAGGCATCCATCCGAATCCCGGCATGCCCTGGAAGTTCAGCCGGTCTCCCCTCCATATCAGAATGCCTGCCCCATGCTTTGCCCAGCATAACAACTATGTTTTCGGCGACCTGCTGGGAATGTCATCGGAAGAGATTGCGAAACTGGAAGCAGAAGGGGTTACGGCCAGATTCCCAACCCGGTAGAAAATATTTAAGCCTATCTGCTCATGACAAGACCCTTCCTTAGTGATACAGTGATCACTGAAGCAATGGGAGGCCCTTGAGTGAACGGCCAGAGGTGCCGGTTGCCAAGGTTCCCTTGAAATGCTACCATGGAAATCAAGGGAAATAAAAAACATGCGCTGTCGCGGTATCCGTGGGGCAACCACTGCTCAAAACAACACCAGGGAAGAGATACTCCATGCAACGAGGGAGTTGTTGCAGAATCTCATCGAGGCTAACCAGATCAAAGTGGAAGAAGTGGCTTATGCCTATTTCACCACCACCACGGATCTGAATGCCGAATTTCCAGCCGTGGCGGCCCGTGAGATCGGATGGACGAATACGGCACTTCTCTGCGGACATGAGATGAGCGTACCCGGCAGCCTGGAAAAGTGCATCCGCATCCTGATCCTTTACAACACTGAGAAATCCGCCGCCGAGATGGCACACATCTATCTGAAGGGAGCGGAGAATCTGAGAAGCAATTTTTCCAGGAACGAAACGAGGTGATGGAAACATGTTGGTGGTTTTAGGGAAAACGGCCCGGGAAGAAGACTTACAAGGCCTGCTGGACCGGCTGAGCAAAGAAGGCCTAGCCGGGCATGTATCTCGCGGGGTGGATCGTACTGTCATTGGAGTGGTGGGCCAGACCCATCCGGAATTCCGTGATATTCTGGTGGTGCTTCCCGGCGTCGAGGATGTGATCCCCATCAGCAAGCCTTATAAGCTGGCAAGCCGCGAATTCAATCCTGCCGATACCACCATCAACGTCGGCGGGGTAATCATCGGGGGAAATTCTATCGTCATCATGGCTGGCCCCTGTGCAGTGGAAAGCGAGGAGCAGATCATGGCCACCGCCCGGGCAGTAAAAAAGGCCGGAGCTCAAATCCTGCGCGGCGGGGCTTTCAAGCCGAGCACTTCACCCTATAGCTTCCGCGGTTTGGGGGAAGAAGGCCTAAAACTCCTGGCAGAGGCTCGCGCCGAAACGGGTTTACCGATCATCACCGAAGTGCTCACGCCCCGTGATGTTGAGCTGGTTTCCCGCTATGCCGATATTCTTCAGATCGGTGCACGCAACATGCAGAATTTCATCCTCCTGGATGAAGTGGGCCAAATCAAGAAGCCGGTGATGCTCAAACGGGGAATGTCGGCCACCATTCAGGAATGGCTCCTTTCGGCGGAATATATTCTCTCCCACGGAAATCGCCAGGTGATGCTCTGCGAACGGGGGATCCGAACCTTCGAGACTTACACCCGAAACACGATGGACATCAGCGCCATCCCGATTATCAAGAAACTCAGTCATCTGCCGATCATTGCCGATCCCAGCCACGGCACCGGGAAATGGGACCTGGTTACCCCAATGGCTCTGGCTTCTATCGCTTCAGGAGCAGACGGCATTATCGTTGAGGTTCATCCCAATCCGGATAAAGCGCTGAAGGATGGGCCGCAGTCGCTCACCTTCGAGAACTTCGAGATGCTGACTTCCAAGCTAGTTCCGATAGCATCCTCAGTGGGTAGAAAGGCCGGATAACAATCCATGCCGATAACCAAAAAGCGTGGGGAGATCATCGATACAAAGAAGGGTTTGGTGTTCGGCACGGCAGGGATTCCGCATAGCACTAATTCTCCGCATACGGCACAGGCTGGTATTACACGTATTCACGGGCTTGGACTCGGATGCATGGAAATGGAGTTTGTGCAAGGGGTCAATATGGGAGAGAAGACGGCCCTGGCAATCGGCGCGGCTGCCCGAAACCGGGGGATAAGGCTCACTGCACATTGCCCCTATTACATCAATCTCAATTCACCTGAGGAGGAGAAGGTCCTTGCCAGCAAAGAGCGAATTCTCCAGACGGCTCGGGTAGCCTCGGCATTCGGTGCGGATGGGGTGGTGTTCCACGCCGCTTTCTATATGAAAACCCCTCTGGAAGAAGTCTATGACAAAGTGAAGCGGCACCTCATCGAGATCGTGGACCAACTGGACAAAGAGAAAAAGCGGGTCTGGATTCGACCAGAGGTCATGGGAAAAGCCTCCCAGTTCGGCACTTTGAATGAGATACTCCGGTTGAGCACAGAAGTGGAAGGCGTAGCGCCCTGCATCGATTTTGCCCATCTGCACGCTCGAACGGGAAATTTCAACTCACACAAGGAATTCTCTCAGGTTTTGTACCAAGTTGGGGAAAAGCTGGGCAGAAAAGGGCTGGATAATTTACATCTTCACATATCGGGGATTGAGTATGGCGATAAAGGGGAGAGAAAGCACCTGAACCTGGGGGAATCGGATTTCCAGTATGTAGAGCTTCTCCAGGCTCTCAAAGATCATGAGGCCAAAGGGATGGTCATTTGTGAAAGCCCCAATCTTGAAGGAGATGCCTCTCTCTTGCAGGCAACCTACCAGACGCTGTAGCAACAGTTTGCGAGATAGAATGCCGACAGAGGTGTTAAAACTTTGAATCTTTCCGTGCAGCTGGCACCGAAAAACAAACGAGGCTTGCTTCTGGCCAATCCAGTGATCGCCGCTTCCGGCACTTTTGGATATGGGACCGAATACGCGGAGCTGATCGATATCCAAAAGCTGGGCGCCATCGTCTCCAAGGGGATAACGCTCCGGCCTCGCCAGGGAAATCCCCAGCCGCGGCTGGTGGAAACTGCCTCCGGATTGCTCAATTCAATCGGGCTGGAGAACATCGGGGTGAAAGCCCTGATACGGCAGAAAGCACCTCTGTGGGCTCAATGGCAGGTTCCGGTGATCGTCAACATCGCCGGGGATAGCATCGAAGAGTATGCCGAGTTGGCAGGAATGCTGGAGAGTGTGCCTGGAATCAGCGGAATCGAGGTGAACATCAGTTGTCCTAACGTGGCAGCTGGTGGAATGGCATTTGGGACCGATTCCGGAATGGCGGCCGCAGTAACTTCCGCTGTTAGAAATCGAACCACCCTGCCGATTATCGTCAAGCTGACCCCGAATGTGACGGATATCGTCCCGATTGCTCGCGCCGTTGTGGACGCCGGTGCCGATTCTCTGACCGTTGCCAATACCTTCAAGGGCATGGCCATTAATATATCCAGTCGTCGACCCGTGCTGGGGAATATCGCCGGAGGGCTTTCCGGACCGGCAATCAAGCCTCTGGCGCTTCATCTGGTCTATAGAGTGGCTCAAGCAGTGAAGGTGCCCATCATCGGATGCGGTGGAATCGCCTCTGCTGGCGATGCACTCGAATTCATTATGGCTGGCGCCAGCGCGGTTCAGGTGGGAACAGCCACCTTTGTCGATCCCCGGATACTGACCGGGATTGCAGAAGGGATTGAGCACTTCATGGGAAAAGCCGGATTGACCGATCTTCAGGAGCTCATCGGCGCAGCAAACAGCGGGTACAAATCGATATGACATTACACATGAAACCTGCAGAACTGAAAGAGGCGTTTCTCGATCTGATCTTCCCTCCGCGATGCATTGGCTGCGGCAAGGAAGGAGGGTTTTTGTGCGCGCCTTGCAGTGAGGCTCTTCCTGCCCTGGAACCGCCGTTTTGCCAACGCTGCGGAGTTCCCACATCGGATGGAAAGCTGTGTCAGAACTGCCGCAACTGGTCTCCCGCTATCGATGGGATTCGTTCGCCTTTTCTTCATACGGGACTGGCGCGCCAAGCCGTTCATCACCTTAAATACAAAAATCAGAAAGTCTTGGCCCGACCCATAGCCGGGGTTATGGCTAAATATTTGAAGTCCAACCCCCTGCCTGTTGATGTCTTGACGGCCGTGCCGACGCACCCCAAGAGAACACGCCAGCGTGGTTATAACCAGGCCGATTTGATAGTAAGGGAGCTCAGCCAGACCATCCAATTGCCGGCTTCTCAGGAAACACTCGCACGCCGGAGAAACACCCCTTCTCAGGTTTCCCTGGGAGCCGAGGCTCGCCGCAAGAATGTCCAAGAAGCCTTCATATGTAAAGACAAGTCTCTCTCAAGTAAACGGGTGCTTCTTGTAGACGATGTATGTACTACCGGTGCCACCTTAAATGCCTGCGCCGTGGCTCTGAAAGAGGCTGGAGCAGCCTCTGTTTGGGGATTGACCTTTTCCAGAGAATGCTGAAGATCGGAGGATGACGTGAATCTAGTTATCAGAGGTAAAAACATCGAGGTTCCGGAAAACGCCAGGGATTACATCACCAAGAAGACCAATCGATTTGATCGCCATCTGAAAACCATCACTGAGATCAAGGTGGAAGTATCGGAAGAGAAAACACGATCAAAAGAGAACCAGTATGTGGTGGAAATGACCATCAACTGCCAGGGCACCTATATCAGAGGTGAAAAGCGAGGGCCGGATATTTTTTCTGCCGCTGATGCTGCTACGGATGTGGTCGAACACCAAATCGATCGATACAGGGGACACCTTCAAAACAGAAAGTCACAGCCTGCATCCCAAAAAGAGACCGTGGAGGTTGATGAGACTTTCGATAAGGAAAGCACGCCCATAAAAGTGAAACGTTTTCCGATCAGGCCGATGTCGCCCGAGGAAGCAATCGATCAAATGGAATTGCTGGGACACGACTTCTTTGTCTTTTTCAGCCGTAACAACGATCAAATCAATGTGGTGTATCGCCGCAAAGACGGGGCCTATGGTTTGATCGAACCTGAATTCGACTAGAGAATGTGGCGGGTGGTGCCCATGGCACCACCCGCCACGCGAAGAGGTCAGAACTGCAACGAAATATCAACGCCGCTAATTGGCCGAAGATGTCAGACTTGCCTTCAGGTATCTTTCGATCTCACTCAACGGATACAGCTCGCACTCAATTGGGACCCCAGGCGATAGCCGGGATACGCTTCCTGAGCTTCCAAATGCCTCTTGCATGAATGCACTGCCAAAATCTCCCAGCAAGACAAACCGCACGCAAATGTCACGTCCTGAAATCTCCCGGTATTCGTAAGCCTGATCGAGAAGTGACGGAACACGGTCCCACTCGATCCATGACGTCAAGGCATCAACCTCGCTGTTCATCTCCAGCGCAAGAAGCACGTCCCTCTCCTTGACACGTGTTATGCCATCAAACTCCAGAACTCTGGTCTTGCCCTGGACAAGAACGTGCTTAACTATCGGCACTCCGTACTCGGATTCCAGAAATGAGAGGGCCAGCCCCTTGATTTTGGAAGCGGAAGTTGTATTCAAATCGATCCCTTTGATCTGGGCTTTCCATAAGCCGACCCCTTCAATACATACCGGCACCAGCATGGACTGGGCGATATTCTTCAAGCCTTTGATCGCCGTATCGAAGTTAGGCCCGGCCCATGATTTGCCGGATGCTTCCTGAAAATACCGCTGGCTCTTGACCGTTGTCGTGGCATAGATTCCAATATCGATTTCGGTTTCCGGAGACTTCCGGGCCGTTTCAAATCCCACCATGTTCTCCGGAGAAGAGGTTGATTCAAAGCCAAGGAGGAAACCGACCCTCTCTTTGCGGAAATCCATCAGAGGGACGAGTTCTTTTCCATCCCAACCAGCAGGCTCGCTCTCCCATCCCTTCCGCAAGAGGTCGTCTCTCACCATTTCAGCATACTCGTCACCCGAAAGCGGGAGCACATCGCTGGCAGGCTGCAGAAGCGCACCTTCAACCTCCCCCACAACCGCCCCGTACTTTTTGAGGAGTTCTTCTCCCAGACGATAGGAGTACTTCTTCAATGCGAGCTTCATCGGAGCCTCCCTCTTCACATTGATTTAGGAAATCATGGTCAACATCCCTCTACCCATTTGGATCAGCCGCTGAAGAGCTGTTGTGGAAACTAAGTGCTGGAGGGCCGATAGACGAGGCCCTATCTTGTTAAGCCCCGTCCGGTTTGGTGATTAGTATAGCATAAGAATAATGGCAATTGCAGATAGCTCTCTTGCATTTTGAGGAAAGTCTGGAGAACGACTCAGATTGATGTATCGCCGAACAGAGAGGCACTACAGATTGATTCAGTGGGAGGGAAGCCAGCACGTGTAGTGTTTCAACAACGGCTTTCCCCTGTTTTGTCATTCCGGACTTGATCCGGAATCCATCGTTTTCCATCTGGATTCCCGCCTTCGCGAGAATGACAGCGGCGTGCTGGATATTTGCGACGCGATTGTGGTAACAATACGAGGGTGGGTTTTACCTGACCACCTCGGAAGGTCCGCCGATCCTGCCCAGGATGGCGCTGGCGGCGGCCACCGCCGGACCAGCCAGATAGACCTCCGACTTGGGGCTTCCCATCCGGCCCACAAAGTTGCGATTGGTAGTAGAAATGCAGCGCTCACCAGCCGCCAGAATACCCATATATCCGCCCAGGCAGGGCCCGCAGGTGGGAGTACTCACTGCCGCTCCGGCCTTGATGAAGTCTTCAATGAGTCCCATTTTGAGGGCTTCCAGATAAATCAGCTGAGAGCCGGGAATGATGATGCAGCGTACATTTTTGGCTACCTTTCTGCCCTTCAGAATCTCGCCAGCGACGATGAGGTCATCGAGCCTGCCGTTGGTGCAGCTCCCGATCACTACCTGGTCGATGGGCACGTTGCCCACCTTGCTGATAGGTTTGGTATTGGAAGGCAAATGCGGGAAAGACACCTGAGGCTCGATCTTGGAGGCATCGTATTCGATCACCTTCGCATATCGGGCATCGGGGTCAGGATTGTAAGCGGTGAAGGGACGACTAGCCCTCGCTTTGACATACTCCAAAGTCTTTTGATCCACCCGGAAAAGACCCGCCTTGCCGCCAGCCTCGATCGCCATGTTAGCCATGCTGAAGCGCCCATCCATCGGAAGGGAATCAATCGCCTCGCCAGCAAATTCCATTGCCTTATAAAGCGCCCCATCCACTCCGATATCGCCAATGGTGTGCAGAATGAGGTCTTTGCCTCCAACCCACTTTTGCAGTTTACCGTGATAAACGAACTTGATAGTCGCCGGCACCTTCATCCATATTTCGCCGGTTGCCATGGCGGCAGCAATATCAGTGGAACCCATACCGGTAGCAAAGGCTCCTAGCGCGCCATAAGTGCAGGTGTGGGAATCAGCGCCGACCACAACATCGCCGGGAACCACCAGCCCCTTTTCCGGCAGGATTACGTGTTCGATTCCCATCTCCCCGACTTCAAAATAGACGACCCCTTGCGCCAGAGCAAATTCGCGCATCATTTTGGCCTGTTCTGCCGAAGGAATATCCTTGTTAGGAACAAAGTGGTCAGGTATCATCACCACTTTCGTGGGATCGAAGACCTTCTCCACTCCGATGCGCTTGAACTCTTTGATTGCGATGGGCGCAGTAATGTCGTTGGATAACACAAGGTCCACCCGCACATTGATGAGTTCGCCGGGTGATACCGTCTTTTTATTCGTGTGGACAGCAAGTATCTTTTCAGCGATGGTCATTTGCTTTCACCTTCATTTCAGGGACAAGTTTCCCCTCAACAGCGTGTTGAAATAGTCTGACTCAACCCCCTGGCCCCCAATCGTTGGGGGAATCTTTTGAATTTGGGGGACACCCTTCGACAAGCTCAGGACAGGCTCCCCAAACCCCCGGCAGAGAAGTATCTCTGCACTCTCTATCAACAGGACGAGCACAAGAATCGCCCCTTCTGACAACTAAACTGGGTTACATACAACCAGTCTAAGCCGACAGCAGCCGGTTCAGGGCATTCAGATAGGCTCGGGCGCTGGCAACAATGATATCCGTGTGAGCTCCCCTTCCAGTGTATACCGTGCCATCGTGTTCGATCCTCACCGTAACTTCGCCGAGCGCATCGATGCCTGCTGTGACCGATTTGACACTGAATTCGATCAACTTAACCGGAACTTTCACCAGTTGGTTGATGGCCACATAAACTGCATCGACCGGGCCTGTCCCCGTAGCCGCTGTGGTCACTATCTGGCCATTGGGATTGGTCAACTTGACAGTGGCAGTAGGAATGCTCGGCTCGCCACAGGAAACCTGCACCTGCTCCAGATGATATTTCTCGGAGACAGTGCGCAGTTCCTCGGCCACAAGCGCCTCAAGATCGCGTTCCGTGATCTCCCGCTTCTTATCCGCCAGTTCCTTGAAGGCAATGAATGCCCGGTTGACATCATCATCGCTCAGAGTATAATGCAACTCCTCCAGACGTTTTCTAAAAGCATGACGTCCGCTGAGTTTCCCCAGAGAAAGTGTGGTGCCGGAGAGACCGATGGAAGTCGGGTCCATGATCTCGTAGGTAGTCCGCTCCTTGATGACGCCATCCTGATGAATGCCGGATTCATGGCGAAAGGCGTTCGATCCCACGATAGCCTTGTTGGGCTGGACATACATCCCGGTGCGTTCGCTCACCAGACGGCTGGTCCTATAGATTTGTGTGGTATCGATGCTCGTGGCATAGTGCAACAAGTCCTGCCGGGTCTTGATAGCCATAACGATCTCTTCCATCGAAGCGTTCCCGGCCCGCTCGCCGATCCCATTGACCGTGCACTCGATCTGACGCACTCCATGATCCAGCACCGCCAGGCTGTTAGCTACGGAAAGGCCAAGGTCATTATGGCAATGAACACTGACTCGGGCCCGCTTGATATTGGGCACATTCTTGAAAATGCCGTCGATCAGCTTGCAGAACTCCTGCGGGATAGTATAGCCGACAGTATCCGGGATATTCACCGTAGTGGCGCCGGCATTGATCACCGCTTCCAGGATTTGATAGAGGTATTCCGGATTGGTGCGTGTGGCATCCATCGGGGAAAACTCCACATCGTCGAGATACCCCTTGGCCCGGGCTACCATATCGCGAGAAGACTGCAGGATGCGTTCTCGATCCTTCTTGAGCTGGTGGAAGATATGGATATCGGAGCTAGAGAGAAAAACGTGAATTCTGGGATGCAGGGCATCTTTGACGGCCTCCCAAGCCGCATCCACAGCGTCCGGTTGAGCATGGGCCAAACCACAGATGATCGGCCGCTGCACCTGGCTGGCAATGCGCCGCACTGCTTCCAGTTCGCCTTTGGAGCTGACCGGAAAACCGGCTTCGATGATATCCACACCGAGCCTGTCCAGTTGTTTGGCAATCTCCACTTTTTCATCGGCGGTCAGCGCTGCTCCCGCCGATTGTTCTCCGTCCCTCAATGTGGTATCGAAGATATAGACCTTATCCATATCCATCATGTTCTTCTCCTAGCTCATTGCAGGAAATTAAAGAGGCTCTATACAACCCTTTTGCCCCCAAGATTGGGGGAATTCTCCCTCACCCCCTCGGTCCCCCTCCCCCGTTTACGGGAGAGGGGGAAGAAGAACAAACTTGGGGAACACCCCCAAACCCCGGAAGGGAAGTGTCCCTTCACCCTCTGCACAAGTGTCATTCCGGACCTGATCCGGAATCCACGTCTTCTTTTGCCTCCGGTGTGGGCGAGCCAAGGATCGCCCCTACTGACCACTGACAACTTACTTCAGCCAGGGCATCATGGAGCGAAGTTCAGCTCCCACTTCCTCGATCTCATGCTCGGCCTCCATTCGACGCATAGCGGTGAATCCCGGACATCCGGCCTGGTTTTCCAGAATCCACTGGCGGGCAAAGGTGCCGTCCTGAATCTCTTCAAGGATATTCCACATCTCCTCACGAGACTCTTCGTTGATCACGCGAGGGCCACGGGTGTAATCGCCGTATTCTGCGGTATTGCTGATTACCCGGCGCATCTCTTTGAGCCCGCCCCTGTGAATAAGATCGACGATGAGCTTCATCTCATGGCAAACTTCAAAGTAGGCGATCTCCGGCTGATAACCTGCATCAACCAGCGTCTCAAAGCCAGCCTTGATCAGGGCGGAAACGCCGCCGCAGAGGACAGCCTGCTCGCCGAAAAGATCGGTCTCGGTTTCCTCAGCAAATGTCGTCTCCAGCACGCCCGCCCGGGCAGAGCCTATTCCGGCGGCATAAGCCAGCGCCAATTCCCTGGCCTTACCGGAGGCATCCTGGTAAACGGCTAAGAGCGCCGGAATACCCACTTTTTCGACGTAAAGCTGCCGCACCATGGTGCCCGGTCCCTTGGGGGCAATCATGGTAACATCGACATCGGCCGGAGGCACAATCTGATTGAAATGGATATTGAACCCATGAGCGAACATGAGCATCTTGCCCGCGGTGAGATTCTTCTCTACCGACTCGTGGTAAATTTTGGCCTGCAAAGTATCGGGGACAAGCATCATGATAATATCCGATGCGGCGGATACCTCATCAGCAGTTCCGACCTTGATCTTTGCCGCTTTTGCCCGCTTCCACGGTTCGCTCTCGGGAACCTCGGCAACCATCACTTTGCAGCCGCTATCCTTCAGATTCTGGGCATGCGCATGTCCCTGGCTGCCAAATCCGATGATGCCAATGGTTTTTCCTTTGAGCAAACTGAGATCTGCATCCTTCTCGTAATAAATTGTAGCCATATCTCCTCCTAATTATGATTTAATCCCTTGTATTAAAATCGGACAAAAACAGACCCCTCGAAAGCGGGATTCCGTTTTCTTCCTCTTTATCCCTAACCCCGGCAGGGGAATATCCCTGCTCATCACCCTCAATTCTGACAACCTTCAGGATTGTTCTGACTCTTGCCTCCAGAGCGGTCCGAGAGTCCCTCTGGTGATGGCAATAAGACCCGTGCGAGCCACCTCGATAATGCCAAAACCCCGGAAAAGCTCAATAAGGGAATTCACCTTGTCATCATCGCCGGAGACCTCTACCATGATGGATTCCGGGTTTATGTCAACCACATGGGCCCGAAAAACATCGGTGGCGATCTGGATGATCTCGCTTTGCGTTTCAGGGGTCGACTTCACCTTTATCAATGCCAATTCTCGGGAAACAATACTCTCATCGCTGATATCGGTCACCTTCACCACCCTGACGATTTTCACCAGCTGTTTTCTCACCTGATCCACTGCGGTGTTTGTTCCATCAACAACAATGACCATCCGGGAGAGGCCGGGAATCTCCGAGCGTCCCACGGCAATGCTCATAATATTAAACCCTCGCCGAAGGATCAGGCTGGATACCCGATTCAGGACACCCGGCTTATCTTCGACCAATGCGCTCAGGGTATGTTTGATTGCAGCCATTATCTCGGTCCTCCAATTATGAAAGGCACAAGCCCCAACCCATGCTAAAGTCGCTGCTTGCCCGGCAACGCAATATCATCACATTTCGGGTCTTTAATAATCTCTCCTATATTAGTGCCTGGCGCAACCATGGGATAGACATTCTCCTCAGGTTCGATTCTGAAGTCGATGAGGAACGGGCCCGGCGTATCGATGGCTGTTTTGATGGCTGGAATGACCTCCATTTTACTTTCCACTCGCACGGCCGGTATGCCGTAAGCCTCGGCGACCTTGATGAAATCCGGGTTGGAGAGCGGTGTAGCCACATAGCGACCTTTATAGAACAACTCCTGCCACTGCCGCACCATGCCCAGATAGCCGTTGTTCATGATGGCAATTTTAACGCCGATGTTGTCCTGAACCATCGTGCCCAGCTCCTGAATCGTCATCTGGAACCCGCCATCGCCGCAAATGGCCCACACAATATCATCCGGAAGGCCCACCTTGGCACCAATAGCCGCGGGAAGCTCAAACCCCATCGTCCCGAGACCTCCGGAAGAGACAAAGCTATTGGGCTTATCATACCAATAATGATGTGCAGACCACATTTGATGCTGGCCCACCCCGGTGACGATAGTGGCCTTTCCCTCGGTCACCTCATAGATCTGGCGGATCACATATTGGGGAAGCAGGTCTTCGGTTTCCCTTACTCGGGTGGTAGGATATAGCTGCCGCCACTGCTCGATCTGCTGAACCCAATCGATACGGCTCTGAGATTCAACTTTCTTGTTCAGTTCCTCAAGTACGGCTTGTGCGTCTCCCACCACAGGAACAGTGACCTTCAGGTTTTTGCCGATCTCAGCCGGATCGATGTCAATGTGGATAACATAGGCCCCCCTGGCAAATCCGGACACATTGGAGGTCGCCCTGTCATCGAATCTCATTCCGATGGCAATGATCAGGTCGGAAGCATCTACAGCCATATTGGCATAGGCCATCCCGTGCATTCCCAGCATACCAAAGCTAAGGACGTGGCTTTCCGGGAAGCATCCGATACCCAGAAGCGTATTGACCACCGGTATCTGAGACTTCTCTGCCAACTCCCTGAGATCCTTATAGGCTCCGGAAATAATCACGCCATGCCCGGCGATGATCACCGGACGCTTGGCTTCATTGATGAGCTTTGCAGCCTTCTCCAGCTGCAAAGGATCTGCCTCCATCACAGGGTGATAGCCAGTCAGATTGACCTGGGCCGGATAGTTGAAATTGGCTTGCTCTTCAAACACGTCTTTGGGAATATCGATGAGCACCGGGCCGGGCCTGCCCGTCCTGGCAATATGAAACGCCTCTTTGACCGCCTTGGCCAGATCGTCTGCCTTGTATACCATCGAGTTATGTTTGGTGATCGGCACCGTGATACCGATGATATCCACCTCTTGAAAACCATCCTTGCCGATATACTGGCGCGCTACCTGGCCGGTTATCGCCACCATGGGTATCGAGTCCAGATGGGCGTTGGCAATCCCGGTCACCAGGTTGGTGGCTCCCGGACCGGAGGTGGCAAAGCAAACCCCCACCTTGCCCGTTACCCGTGCGTAGCCATCAGCGGCATGGGCTGCTCCCTGTTCATGGCGCACCAGAATGTGGCGCAGCTGAGGATATTGAGGCAAAGTATCATATAAAGGTAATACCGCTCCACCGGGGAAACCAAAGACTACCTCCACGCCTTCCCTCACCAGCGATTCGCATAATATCTGGGCACCGGTCATTTTCATGAACTTTCTCCTAATCAGACAACCTCGGCGGAGTTTGAATATAACTGAAGCACATCAATCTCCGATCCAATCTATTCTATCAACTCTCCTTGAACACCGCTCCTGTGCTTGCCGAAGTAACCTTCTCGATGTACCGACCGAGATAGCCGCTGGTGATCTTCGGCTGAAATACCGGCAGCTTCGTCAGGCGACTCTTGATTTCGGACTGGCTCAGCTTGACATTCAGTTTGCAGTTCGGGATATCTATCTCTATAATATCACCTTCTCGCAGGGCAGCGATGGGACCGCCTTCAGCGGCCTCAGGCGAAACATGACCGATAGAAGCTCCCCTCGTGGCCCCTGAGAAGCGCCCATCAGTGATCAGTGCCACCTTTTCGCCCAGCCCCATTCCGGTGATCAGAGAGGTTGGGGTCAGCATCTCCGGCATCCCGGGCCCCCCTTTAGGCCCCTCATATCGAATAACGACAACATCGCCCGGCTTGATTGAGCCACTCATGATTCCCTTGGTAGCCTCGCTCTCAGAGTTGAAGATTCGGGCCGGACCTTTGTGCACCATCATCTCGGGAGCAACAGCTGCTCTTTTCACCACGGCACCATCCGGAGCCAGGTTGCCAAAGAGAATGGTAAGCCCTCCCCGCTCTGAATAGGGATTCTTGCGGGTTCGGATGACGTTGCGATCCCTTATCACCGCTTTGGCAATATTCTGTTTGACCGATTTCCCGGTGACTGTTTTGGCTTCGAGCCTCAGCAAATCTTTGAGCTCCTTCATCAGCCCCCAAATGCCACCGGCAAAATCCAAGTCTTCGATATGGTGAGTTCCCGATGGGCTCATCTTGGCGATATGAGGAGTGCTCTGGCTGATCTGATTGATCTGCTCCAGCGAGAATTTCACCTTTGCCTCGGAAGCGATGGCCATCAGGTGTAAAACAGAGTTGCTGCTGCCACCCATCGCAGTATCCACTGTGAAAGCGTTATGCATCGCATCTGGCGTGATGATATCCAGCGGGCGGATGTTCTTCTCCAGAAGTTCCAGCACTTTTCTTCCCGCTTCGCGGGCCAGGACAATTCGCCGAGAATCAACGGCAGGAATCGTGCCGTTCCCTCCAAGCCCCATACCGATAGCTTCGGTCAAGCAGTTCATGGTGTTTGCCGTGAACATGCCTGCACAGCTGCCGCAACCCGGGCAAGCGACTTTTTCCAGTGCCAGCAGCTCTTCCTCACTCATCTGACCGGTGGCCACCTTGCCTACGGATTCGAACATGGCGTTCAAATCGATGAACCTATCTGGCTCCGCCCTTCCAGCCATCATGGGCCCGCCGCTGACAAAAACAGAAGGGATGTTGAGCCGCACTGCCGCCATCAACATCCCGGGAATGACCTTATCGCAGTTTGGAATGAAGACCAACCCATCAAAAGCATGTGCCTGGACAACCACCTCCACCGAGTCGGCAATGAGCTCACGGCTGGGAAGGCTATACCTCATCCCGGCATGATTCATGGCAATACCATCGCAAATCCCGATGGTATTGAACTCAAACGGCGTTCCTCCGGCGCTGTATACCCCTTGCTTTACCGCTTCAGCGATCGTCCTGAGATGAATATGGCCGGGGATGATTTCGCTAAAGCTGTTCACCACGCCAATGAAGGGTTGCCCCAACTCTTTTTCACCACATCCCAATGCTCTCAGGAGAGTCCGGTGCGGCGCTCTTTCGATACCTTTCTTGACGACATCGCTTCTCATGATAATGCTTCTCCGCGAGATTTTGAATCAAAAAACCGCCCCGGAGGGAGCGGATTGCGATAAAATCCTATCGATCATACGTGGATAGACCATAGCATAGCCGTTATTCTGTGTCAAGGAAGGATTGTGCCCTGAATCTCCCTGTTCACTTCTGTTACCTTCACCCAACCAGAGTAGGGAAATCATCTGCCGCACCCCCTGCCATCCGATCAATAGAAAAAAGAGAGAGGGTATGTGTGTGGCGGTCTTGCGAGACCGCCACACACATACCCTCTCTTCCGATGAGGCCCTTCTTCGTTTACTCCAATGTTAAAAGCACCCCCCGGTGTCATTCGGGGGACAGGATGGTTCCCTATGGCTTTCTATGCTAGCACATAGTAACACTACGCTTTTCGTAACAGATTGGGCGAGTGACTGTTCGGTCATCAAACGCCCCCTGCGGCTTTGCCGCTCTCCCCTCTTTACGAAAGAGGGGGATCTGGGGGAGTTCGTAACCACTAAGCCGCCCAATACTATCAGCCATTACTGATGGTACAAGATACTAGTTACAGGCACTGAGTTGAAGCTGACCGGTCGCCCTGAAATAGGCAAGAACCGCATCAACTCGGGGATGCTTGACTTCAGCATCGCCATTACTCAATTTGCTGAAAATATTGCTGATGTGGCGTTCCACAGTTTTCGGTTCCAGACAAAGGACCTGAGCAATAGCTGAATTTCGATATCCCATGGCCAGCCAGCCCAGCACCTCTAATTCTCTGGCGGTGAGACCTGCAATATTTGAGTTCGATATATCGCTGTCCTGGATCAACCCGGCGAAAACCTGAGGGTCAACAATAACCCGTCCCTCAGACACATCATGAATCGCCCGAATCAGTTCTCTTCCAGTGCTGATCGAAGCCTTGAGCAGATAGGCTCCCCTCTTGCTGTTTCTGGCAAATCCCTTCAACTTGCCGATACTTTCGGCATCGAAATGTGCGGAAAGGAGAACAATACCAATTTGGGAAAAGTCTCTGCGGATTGTTTCCAAACCTGAGATGGTGTTAGACTGAACCAACTTGGTTCCTATGACCAAAATGTCAGGATTTGTCTGGAGCAACACCGCCTCAGTACCCTTCACATCTCCCTTGGTGATATGGGCCCCATCCCCACATCCAACAAGTTCAATAGAAGGCTCCTGTGAAAGAACAGTCTTGTACGCCTCCCTCAGTATTTCCTGTTCTTCTTCTATCCGTACTTTAATCCTATTCACGATGTTCCTCCTCTGTTGTCTAAGTACTGGCAGCAACTCTGTTTTTCAGATTTACGGGGGAAAACAGTACCATCGTACCACCAAAATGATAAAGTCCGCATAAAAACCAAGGGCCTTGACATAAACGTTGCATAAACGTTTTCCGGGACACAATAGGCGGGGACCCAAACAGGTAGGGAAAGGAGTGCGGTTTGGGGATTTTCCAGGGTTTTTGACTCCATGGATTTGGCGGCTCCAAACTTCAATATCCGAAATCCGAAGTGGCCAATTTTAATTGCATGCCAAACGATAAATTGCTACAATGATCATCAGTGAGAGTCATAGGTCAGAAGGCGAGTTTAGAGTTCAATTCGCGACCCGCACTCCGTTCCCATGGACTCCCAAATCTGCCCGAGGAGAGGTGAAGACATGCAAAAGAGAAGAAGCCGGCATCGATATACACTATTAGTCTCAATTGTAGCAGCAATAACCATAATGGTTTCTCTTGTATCTGCTCTCTATGGTTGCGGCGGATCGGATGATGAGAAATCGACTCCGAGTCCTTCACCAGTTGTAACTGCATCACCGACACCAACACCCACGCCTACTCCGACACCCACACCGACACCCACACCGACACCGACTCCAACGCCCACTCCAACACCCACACCGACGGTGACGGCAACAATGACACCGACACCTACACCCACTCAGAACCCGTATGCAGTGGAAGTGGCGCTGGCGTCAGAATTGCCAAACCTAGTGGTGGTGTTCGGAAACGTTGGCGGTCAGTGGCAAGCATACAATGGACCGGGAGTTACCTCCCTGCAAACCCTCACACTTGGTGGTGTTTACTGGGTATACACCACCAAGGACGTCACTCCAGCATGGTCCATACCGCTTTACAAGGGATGGAATCAGGTGGTCTGGATGTCCCCCACAACCCCCACAGTCTCAACAGCCCTCAGTGGTGATAAGGACACCGTCCTCTTTGTGATCAGCTTTAATATCCAGAACAACCAGACATCTTTGTATCAGAGCCCGGTGATTGCCCCGCTATCCGCACTACAGCCGGGAAAAGCATACGACACTTTTGTGCAAAAGGCCGGGACACCATTCCCCGAAATGTCCACCAAAATGATACCCTAATGTACTGATTGACATCTCTCGTTGGAGTTAAGAAAAGCACCCCACCGCCAGCGGTGGGGTGCTTTCGTTTATGCTTCGAGATTCTCTTTGGCTTCCTCAAACACCTGGGAAAGGCTCTCAGCTTCAACTGAGAGCCTTTCCCATTCCGCGGTCAGAGAAGCAATGGAATCTTTCAAATTGCGATGCTTTCTGATTGTTTCGACAACTTGAGCGCCATCGGAATAATGCTCCGGACTGGCCAGCAGAACCTCCACCTGACGGAGCTGAGCTTCGAGATCTGAAATCTGCGTTTCGATCCCATCAATCCGCTTCTTGACCGAGGAGCTCTGGCGATAGTATTCGTTGCGCAGCTCTCCTTCGATCCGCTTGCGCTCACGAAGCCTGTCTCGAGCAGAGCGCTCCATGGCAGCATCTGTTTTCGAATCATCAGCCACTTCCGAAACTCCATTTTCGGAAAACTCCTTCCAGTGGAGATAGCTATCGTAGTCTCCGGGAAAAACACTTACAGCGCCGCCCTTGACCTCAACGATCCTGTTGGCGATCTGCCGAATCAGCGTGCGATCATGCGTAATAAAACATAAGGTTCCGGAATAGGCTTCGAGGGCGTCGATGAGCACCTCCCGTGATGGAATATCGAGGTGGTTGGTAGGCTCATCCATGAGCAGGAAATTGGGGACCCCGAGAAGCATCTTGGCAATCGCCAACCGGCTACTCTCCCCACCAGAAAGAACCGATACTCGCTTATCGACATCATCGCCGCTGAAAAGGAAAGCCCCCAGTATCCCCCGCAGTTTTTGCTCGGTCTCATCCAATGCCACGCCCCTCAATTCGGCCAGGACGGTATTTTCCGGATTGAGCAGTTCAACCTGAAACTGGCCATAGTAAGCCAGCCCCACATTATGCCCCAACTTGCGCGTGCCCCCGTCAAAGGGCAACACGCCAGCCATCATTCTGAGTAAAGTCGTCTTCCCCGCACCGTTAGGCCCCACCAGAGCAACGCGATCCCCTCGATTCACCACCAGACTGAGATCGCGGTAAACCACATTCGCACCATACGACTTCAAGATGTGATCAAGGACAATGACCTCTTCGCCACTGCGTGCGGGCTCCGGGAAAGAGAATTTGACTTTACGGGTCGTCCTGGGCGCCACAATCCGCTCCACCTTTTCCAGCCGCTTGATCCGGCTCTGGACCTGCCCCGCCCTTCTTTTATCGGCGCGGAAGGTTTCAATAAACTCCATCTCCTTCTTTATCTTAAGCTCTTGTTTTTTCGCAGTAGCGTCCTGGACTTCAAGGCTCTTCTGACGTGTCTGGACAAAGCTATCGTAATTGCCCTTGTGCAAAATCACCCCGGTCGGTTCGATGGCAATCACCCGGCTCACCACTCGATTGAGGAAGGCCCGATCATGCGAGGTCACCAGAACTGCACCCCGGTATTCTCTGAGGTATTCTTCAAACCAGATGCAAGACTCCAGGTCCAGGTGATTGGTCGGTTCATCCAGAAGCAATACATCGGGATTGAGGAGAAGAAGTTTGGCCAGCGCCGCGCGCATCAGCCATCCGCCGCTGAACTCACCCAGAGAGCGGCTCCAGTCCGACTCGGCAAATCCCAGCCCGGAGAGGATAATTCTGGCCTCGTATTCGGCGTTGTAACCATCAGCCGCCTCGAATTGATGCTGGAGTTCGCCCAGTTCACGCAGCAGTTTGGCGGTATCTTCGCCGGAGGACTCGGCCAGCTCTTCCTGCAAAAGCTGAATCCGGTGTGCCAGACCGGTTATTCGGGTTGAGGCCCTGGTAACCTCGTCCAGCAGCCGCCTCTTGGAAAACGGCATAACATCCTGCTCCAAATAACCAATGGTGGTACCTTTGCGTACAGCGATACTCCCCGAATCGGGGCTCATATTCCCGGCGATGATCTCCAGCAGCGTGGTTTTGCCCGAACCATTCGGCCCGATGATAGCAATCCTGTCTCGCGCACCCACAGTCACGGTGACGCCACTGAAAATATCCCTTTGCCCATAGGATTTGGATAGATTGGAGATGGTCAGCATGACGATTGACGTTCGCCCTGAATCATCATACAATAGGCGCAAAGATATGGGTAGGGGCGCATTGCACCACCCTCCTATCAGGGTACTGAAAAAGAGATGAAGGATTCCTCCTTCCGGGGGTCTGGGGGTATCCCCCAGATGCAAAAGTTCCCCCAACGAGTGGGGGTTAGGGGGTTGAGTCAGGCTTTTTCAGACCCCTCTATGATTCGTGAGGTACCTAGTGGCAGCCGATTTAGATCAGAGAATCAAAACACTCGCCGACTGGCTATCCAAAGCAAACCATCTGGTGATTTTCACCGGAGCCGGGATCAGCACCGAATCCGGCCTGGCGGACTTCCGTGGTCCGGACGGCATCTGGACTCGCCGAGCCAGCGGGCTCATCGCTGAACAAATCGATTTTGCACTGGCTGAACCCAATGCGGCCCACCGGGCAATCGTCGAACTCCAGCGGCTGGGAAAGCTGGGATTCCTCATCACCCAGAATGTGGATAACCTTCATCTGAAATCGGGGGTCAATCCCGACTTGCTGGCCGAGTTGCACGGCAACATTACCCGGCAAAGGTGCACCCGGTGCGATTTCCTCATGGACAACTTTAACGACATGATCACCTGCCCTCTATGTGAGGGGATATTGGTCTCCAGCGTGGTCGACTTTGGCCAGCCACTGCCCCAAAAGGCCCTGTCCGAAGCATACCGGCATTCGGAGCAAAGTGACCTTTTTGTGGTGATCGGCTCCAGCCTGGTTGTCACTCCGGCGGCGGATATGCCCAAGATAGCACTGAGATCAGGCGCCAGGCTGGTAATCATCAACCAAGGGGAAACTCCGCTGGACCGGCTTGCCCACCTCAGATTCGGAGAGGCGATAGGAGAGGTGCTGCCTCGAGCAGTTGCCCGGATGATGTAGGGGGGAATGCTTCGCCCTACTCCTTTAACAGGGCGCGAGCGATGGTGATCCTCTGCATCTCAGAGGTACCTTCGTATATTTCGGTCAGCTTGGCATCTCTGAAGAATCTCTCCACCGGATAGTCCCTGGTGTAGCCATACCCTCCAAGGATTTGCATCGCCTTGCCGGTGACAAAAGCGGATACCTCTGAGGCAAAGACTTTGGCCATCGCGGCCTCTTTGGCGTAGGGCGTCCCATGATCTACAACATGAGCAGCATTGAAAGTCAAAAGCCGCGCTGCTTCAATCTGAGTTGCCATATCCGCCAACATCCACTGAATGGCCTCGAAGTTGGCAATCGTTTGACCGAATTGTTTGCGATCCTTAGCATAGGCCAAGGCAATCTCAAAAGCACCTTGAGATATCCCCACAGCTTCAGCCGCCACGGTAATCCGGCTCTCATCGAGAACCTCAAGAGCAATTTTCAGTCCCCGTCCTTCTTCACCCAGCCGATTCTCCGCCGGCACAAAGCAATCCTCAAACACCAGGTCCGTTACTGAGAGGCCGCGGAAACCCATTTGGCGCTCATATTTCCCCACCGAATAGCCGGGAGTATCACTATCGACAATGAAAGCAGCTATTCCCTTCTGCCTTAACGACTTGTCGAGAGTAGCGAAAACTACGCATATCTGAGCCTCAGCACCGAGACTAACAAACGTCTTGGTCCCGTCAATAACATAGCCCCCTTTGCGCTTCGTAGCGGTCGTGGATATGGCGGCAGGGTCACTTCCAGCAGCCGCCTCCGTGAGGCCAAAACATGCCAGCTTCTCTCCGCTGGCGTGAGGGGGAAGGTACTTGGTTTTCTGATCCTCATTTCCGTGCATTCTGACCGGAACAATGCCCAGTGACAGGCTTATTCGGAAATAGCCGCCGATGGCCGCTGATACCTTGGACATCTCTTCACTCGCAATGCAGAACTCCGTCATGCCCTTGCCGTTTCCGCCGTATTCCTCAGGAATGGTGAGGCCCATCAATCCCAGTTCCGCTATTTTTCTGACCTGCTCCTCTGGGAATTGTGCTGCTTCATCCACTTCTGCAGCTACAGGCGCCAATTCCTTCTGAGCAAAACCACGGACCATCATCTGTAGCATTTTCTGTTCTTCAGTTAATTGAAA
The DNA here is from genome assembly GCA_028711995.1 of Dehalococcoidia bacterium. NCBI lineage: Bacteria > Bacillati > Chloroflexota > Dehalococcoidia > Dehalococcoidia bacterium. The sequence continues at coordinate 23,907 of JAQTRE010000026.1, forward strand.
TACCACTTTGCCTCCTTTTCTCACACAGCAGAAAGTTGGACTGCATATCTTCGCCAATTAACCGTGCGCAGATGACTATCGGGTACACGCAAACACAGGTTGGTATTCTTCTCTTCTGATGATGAAGCCGTGTGGGAACAATGCGTCGAACAATCGTTAGGCTAACTGTAATTTTTTTGCGGGATGATGTCAAGAGCAAATCTCTTCCCATTCAAGATAAGCTTTAACGGATTCGCGCAGGGAAGAGGTGATGCGATGCGCCTAATCTCCGGACCCGCTACTGTCAATGATAATTGCGATGACTGCCAATGTAGCAACGGCAAGAAAGATACCCAAACCCCACCAGGCCCATTTGCGCTGAGTTGCCTTGAATTGTTCAACGCTATCCCATTGCTTGCTCTTCCAGGCCCATTGGTTACCCTTCGCTCCCACGACAAAGGCCATGACCAGACCGACATAGGGAATCAGGCAGAGAAGCGCTATCCATACCCGGTTCCCAATCCCCCATATCCAGGTTAGAAAGAACGCACCCCAGTTCCAGCCCTTGATTTCAGGAGGGATTTCTGCCGGGCTCAATTCAGGCGTTGGGGCTGTTATGTTTGCTGTCATTTTGCCGCAGAAATGACAGTATATCTCACCACCTTCGATAGTGGCTCCGCAATGAGGACAATATGGCACGCTAACACCCCTTCATTCGAGAAATACCCTCTTGAGAAAGCGCTGATTAAGTTCCGAATCAGCCTTGCAGATTTGTCCATCAGTATATCACAGATTGGGGAATTTTTCCGATATGGTTTAACCCCACGCAACTGTTTGACAAGGAATTGACGGTGGGTTATCCTCTAAATGTGCTCGGCGCCCGGCCGGTTGCCTTCGAAAACGGGCGTTGAACGCCTAATTAAATAGAGCTGTACCGCTAGAGGTGCTCAAAGCTGAGACTCCGGTTTTCGGAGAACTCTTTGAACCTGACCTCGATAACGCGAGCGAAGGGAAGCGGTTATCATTGAAACCAGAAGACCAAGAACCGATCCCGCGGCTCTTGGTCTTTTTTTATTAAGGAAGGGAGAAAAAAAATGACACAGACACAACTGGAAATCGCTCGAGAGGGAAAAGTATCGCCACAGATGAAAATCGTGGCCAAAAAGGAAGGCCTTGATCCGGAATTAATCCGACAGGGCGTGGCGGCTGGATTGATTGTCATCCCGGCCAATATCAACCATAAGGGACTCGATCCTTTCGGCATCGGAAAAGGGCTGCGCACCAAGGTGAATGCCAATATCGGCACCTCGCCCGACTTCGGCAACATCGAATCGGAGATGGCCAAGCTCAACGCCGCCATTGACGCCAAAGCGGATACCGTCATGGACCTCAGCACCGGCGGCGATATCGGCTCTATCCGCCGAGCCCTTCTCGAAAAATGCCCGCTGACATTCGGGACTGTCCCCATCTATCAAGCGGCGGTTGCAGCCATCGAACAACACGGGGCGATCGTCAAGATGACTGCCGACGATATGTTTGCTGCCATTGAAGACCACTCTCGGGACGGAGTCGATTTCATCACCGTCCATTGTGGCGTAAATCAGAAAACCATTGCTCGTCTGAAAAACGATGGCCGGCTGACGGATATCGTGTCGCGGGGCGGCTCCTTTCTGACTGCCTGGATGCTGCACAATGAGCGCGATAATCCCCTCTACGAACAATATGACCGGCTGCTGGAAATCGCCAAGAAATTCGATGTGACCCTGAGTCTGGGTGATGGGCTGCGTCCCGGCAGTCTGGCCGATGCGTCAGATAGAGCCCAGTTTGAGGAGCTTCTGACACTCGGTGAACTGGTAGACAGAGCCCGTGAAGCTGGAGTCCAAGTGATGGTTGAAGGCCCGGGACATGTCCCGCTGAATCAGATCGAGGCCAATATGCAAATCCAGAAACGGGTATGCAAAGGCGCTCCATTCTATGTGTTGGGGCCGCTGGTCACCGATGTCGCTGCCGGGCATGATCACATCACAGCCGCTATCGGGGGAGCCATAGCAGCAGCGGCTGGAGCCGACTACCTGTGCTATGTGACCCCTTCGGAGCACCTCGCCCTTCCTACCGTAGACGATGTGCGGGAGGGAGTGATGGGCAGTCGCATTGCCGCTCACGCAGGGGATATCGTCAAGGGAGTCAAAGGAGCATGGGAATGGGATAGAGCCATGTCCACTGCCCGCAAAAATCTGGACTGGGACAGCCAGATAAAACTGGCGCTCGATCCGCAGAAAGCCGCTCAAATCCGCTCTCGCCAGTCTACAGATAGCAAAGGTTGCACTATGTGCGGGAGCTATTGCGCTATGGAAGTGGTGAGCAAATACCTGGGCACGCCGAAGAAGGACTGCTGAGACCGTTGCAGCTATAAAATTCAATCAGGAGAAAAGACACCAGTGATAGATGAGATTGTCATATCCAGAGCCATAACCCAGAGTTTCATCACTGATTTTATGGATTACATGGAAGTGGATGTCGCCATCGCCGGGGCAGGGCCGTCCGGCATGGTGGCTGCATATTATCTGGCAAAAGCAGGGGTCAAAACGGCCATATTCGAAAGAGCGCTTCGTGTGGGTGGCGGCATGCCCGGCGGAGGTATGATGTTCAATCGAATCGTGGTGCAAGACGAAGCCAAGTTCATACTGGATGAGATGGGTATCCGAACCACTAAGTATCAAGAGGGCTATTTCGTTGCCGATTCCCTGGAGACCATCTGCACCCTTTGTTCTAAAGCCATACAGGCAGGCGCCAAGATATTCAATGCCATCAGCGTTGAAGACGTGATGGTTCGAGAGAATGACCGCATCACAGGCCTGGTGCTGAACTGGAGCGCCGTCGAGGCGGCCAACATGCATGTTGATCCCCTGACCATCAGAGCGAAGGCGGTCATCGACGCCACCGGTCATCCCAGTGAAATCGCCCGGATCGTAGCCAGGAAGATGGGGCCCAAGCTAAATACCCGCAATGGCGAGGTCATCGGGGAGAAATCCATGTGGGCCGAGGTGGGAGAGAAAGCCCTCATCGAGAATACCAGGGAGATATTCCCCGGACTCTTTGTCACCGGCATGGCAGCCAACGCTGTTTATGGCTCTCATCGAATGGGAGCGATCTTCGGCGGCATGTTCCTATCGGGGAAAAAAGCGGCCGAACTGATCGTTGCGAATCTCGCTCAGAAAGAGGTTCAAAAACAGGTCCCTTAATCAAGGGACCTCTGATTAAGTAGTGCAGGATACTTCCTGCCGGGGGTTTTGGGGGTGTCCCGTAGGGGGCACGTTGCAACGTGCCCTTACAACTCTTCCCCCAAGGGTGGGGGACAGGGGATTGACCATGATTGGATCGGAGATTCATTAGATCGCCTTATTGCAAAAAACACCCGCATAGGCATACAATACATACAATGAGAATGCGGACAGTTGGAGCCATCCTTCTGATCGTGGTCGTGACAGCTACTTTCTCTATGGCCACCATCTCCTGTGGCTCCAACAACGCCTCCGCCAAAACTCCGGACCTTCAAGAGCTGGCCCTCTCCACCGATTCCTCATGGCAGCGTTACCCGGACATCAATGACACATCGGCCGTCTGGCAGAACCGTGATGAATATACCATCCTGGGTTATGACCTGCTCACATCGGCCAGTTTCGTCATTTGTTCCGGACCAGGTATGGCCACTGATCCGAATATCAGCGGCAGCATCGTGATCTGGGCTGACAAGCGCAACAGCAACTGGGATATCTACGGATTCGATATCGCCACCAGGACCGAGTTCCCCATTTGCACCAATCCGGCAGACCAGACGTCCCCGGCCATCGATGGCAACTTGGTGGTCTGGGTTGACAAGCGCAACAAGAGTCCGGATATCTATGGCTACGATTTGAATACCCGCAGCGAATTTGTTGTCTGCGATGACCGGGCTGATCAGGCTTCGCCCTCCATGAGCCGAAACATCATCGTCTGGGCAGATAATCGAGACAAGAACTGGGATATCTACGGATTCGACTATCTCGCCAAAAACGAATTCCAGATCACCAAAGACACCAAAGACCAGCTCGAACCGGCCATCAGCGGCAGCACTGTGGTATGGGTGGACCTGCGCGATAAGAAAGGCGATATCTACGGCTCCGATATGGAAACCAATGTGGAGTTCCCCGTTTGTACCAGCAAAGGAGACCAGCAAGAGCCAGCAGTAGATGGCAACACGGTCATCTGGAGAGATAAGCGCAACGGCAACTGGGATATCTATGCGTATGATCTGGCGGCCAAGTCAGAATTCCCTGTTTGCACCAACACAGCCGAACAGTGGCGTCCGGCCATCAGCCACGACACAGTGGTGTGGATGGACAAGCGTAACGGCAACTGGGATATCTACGGAGTCAAACTACTGCCCAAGGGATAACGTGAAAGCGGAGATACTCTCCATCGGCACCGAGATCCTCCTCGGCGAGATTACGGACACCAATGCCGCCTATCTTGCCGGACAATTACCTCTTCTGGGTATCGATCTCTACCGGGTCACCCAGGTCGGCGATAATCAAACGAGAATCGTCGAAGCCCTTCACCAGGCCTGGGATCGCTCTGACCTGATCATCGCCACCGGAGGACTCGGCCCTACCGAAGATGATCTGACGCGCGAGGCGATCGCCGAAATGCTCCACCAGGAGATGGCGGTTGATCCTGCTCTGGAGGATTGGCTGAAAGGGGTATTCCATCGGCTGGGACGCGAAATGCCGGCAAGGAATCTCAAGCAAGCTACTCTAATACCATCGGCACGAGCAATCCCTAACCCCACCGGTACCGCTCCCGGTTGGTGGGTAAGACAAGGCAGCAAGATGATCCTGGCCATGCCGGGCCCTCCGGGAGAGATGAAGCAGATGTGGGAGAAGGAAATCAAGCCTGAACTCCAGAAGCTCAGCTCAGCCATCATCTGCTCTCAGACACTCAAAATATGGGGGCTTGGAGAATCGAAGGTCGACGAAATGATCAGCCCTCTGCTCTCTTCAACCAATCCCACCATCGGCGTCTATGCCAAACTCACCGGCATCGAAGTGCGCGTGACAGCCAAAGCCTCCAGCCGGAAAGAGGCAGAAAAGATGATCGTCCCATTGGAAAAGAAAATCCGATCCATCCTTGGCGATCACATCTGGGGCACCGGCGACGAAATCCTGGAAAAAATGGTGGGCGACTTGCTCCGCAGGCGGGGGTTAACATTAGCAACGATGGAGTCATGCACCGGAGGACTACTGGCCAATCTGATCACCGATGTCCCGGGAAGCTCCGATTACTTCAAAGGAGGCTTGGTAGCCTATTCCAACGAGGCCAAAGTGGCTTTCGGGGTTGACCGGCAACTGATCATCCGATACGGAGCAGTCAGTTCAAACGTTGCTGAAGCAATGGCTGTGGCAGCGAAGACTCGTTTGGGCGCCAGCATCGGCATCGGAACAACGGGAGTGGCAGGACCGGATGAACTCGAGGGGAAGCCTGTGGGTACAGTCTACATCGGAATCACAGATGGAGAAATAACACGATCAATACACGTTGCTTTTCCACAGCACCGTCCAAGAATCAAACGCTATGCAGCCATGGGGGCCCTCTTTGCGCTGAGGCGCCTTTTGCTGGAGAAGACTCACAATTGATTGCGAACCATGTCAAGGAGTTTCTTCAA